>DASXDR010000175.1:0-49467 GCA_036490535.1 Tepidisphaeraceae bacterium
CATCGCTCGTGAAATTGAGCGTGCCGGCAGTCCAGTTGAGGTTCCCCCCGAGAGAGAGAGCGCCGGCGTTGAGGGTGCCGCCGCTGAGATTTATCGTGCGATTACCGAAGACGATAAGCGTTCCGGCGATGGTCAGAACGCCGGTACCGGAGACAGTGAGGCTGGCATCACCGGCGGGTCCCTCAAAACTGCCACCGATGTAGGCAGAACCAGAGAAAGTAGAAGAACCGCCACTGATCGTAAAAGTACCGGTGAGAGGACCACCTGAAAGTCGACTGTAGGCGATGTCGAGATCGCCGGTGGCGGTGTTGACGCCTCCGGTCTGGGTGAAGAAAGCGGTGGTGGTGACATAGCCCACGATTTCGTCGCCAGTGACAGAGAGGGTTCCGCCGCTGAGGAGGTAGCTGCCTGAGCTACCCATGCCGATGGTTAAGCTTGCGGGTTCTGAACCCGCGTTGACGATGTTGTTGCCGCCGGATTGGGTAAAGGTGCTTTGGCCGGAAATGCCGATGACTTCGTTGGCGATGAGGACGCCGGTGCCGCTGAGTGAGTAACTGCCATTGCTGAGGGCAAGGGTGCTGACGGTGTTAGTGCCGCCGGTTTGGATGAAAACGCCCGAACCCCCATTGCCGAGGAGTTCCTGGGCGGTGTTCGCGCCGGTGAGATTGCCGCCGCTGAGGACATACTTTCCCGAGCCTGAATTCTGGCCGAGGCAGAGAATATCGTCTCCCCCGCTGAAAGTGTTAGTGCCGCCGGTTTGATTGAAGGTTCCTTGCCCGCTATAGCCAATGTATTCCCCTTCAGACGTTTTTGAGAGGATAAGGCTGCCTCCGTTTAGAGTGTATGTGCCGACCGAGGTGAGGCCGCTACCCACGACCAGGTAGGCGTCAACGCCGCCCATTGTATTGGTGCCGCCATTCTGGGTGAAAGTGCCGTTACCGGAATTGCCGATGGTTTCATAGGCGGCGCTGAGGGAACCTGAGGCGCTGAGGGTGTAAGTTCCCGTGGAGCCATTTTGATCGCCGACGGTGAGAGTCGTGGTGATGGCATTGGTGCCGGCGCTATGAGTGAAACTTCCTTTGCCGGCGACGCCGACATCTTCGGCATTGGCGGTGAGGCTGCCGCCGCTGAGTGTGTAAGTGCCGGTGGCAGCGCTGGCATTGGCGACGTAAAGGGTAGAGGTGGAACCAAGCGTATTGCTGCCGCCGGTTTGATTGACGGTGCCGGCGCCGTTGTAACCGACGTACTCGGAACTAAGGACCGACAAAGTTTGGCTGGAGCCGAGGGACAGATTGGTGGCGAGGTTGGCGGAGGAGCTGTTGTCGATGATGGCGTTGACGGTGGTGCTGTTCCAGTTGAGGGTGCCGGAAGTCCAGGTGAAGAGGGCGGTGTTGCCGGAGGGGATGTTGAGGTAGCCGGTATTGATGGTTCCGCCGCCGCTGAGGGTGAGGCCGGAGCCGGTGGAGTTGTAGAGGGTGATGTCGGCGTTGCTGGCGGTGTTGAGGATTCCGTCGCCGGTGACGGTGAGGGTGCCGGAGCCGCCTTTGGCGGAGGGACTTCCGCCGACATTGACGTTGCCGGTGGTGACGTTGATGGTGCCGTCGCTGAGGGCGTAGGAGCCGGTGGCGTTGGTGTTGAAGGCGATGTTGAGGTTGCCGCTGGCGACGGTGTTGGTCCCGCCGGCCTGGGTGAAGATGCCTGCCCCGCTGAGGCCGACGGCTTCTCCGGAGTTGGCGACGAGCGCGCCGGTGCCGCTGAGTGTGTAGGCGCCGGTGGAACCGTTGGCGTTGCCGAGGTCAAAGCCGCCATTGTCGGTGTTGGTGCCGCCGGATTGGACGAAGGTGCCGCTGCCGGAGTTGCCGATGACTTCACTGTTGGAGGTGAGGGCGTTGGCGGCCATGGAGAGGGTGGTGGTGGCCGAGCCGGAGCCGCCGGTGAGGTCGATGGTGAGCGAGCCGAGGGTGACGGCGCCGGGGAAGTCGTACGTGATGGTGCGGCTGACGCCGTCGGTGGGGGTGATGTTGACGGTGTCAGTGCCGGCGGGGACGTTGTGGGTGCTGGGCGGGGTGGTCCAGTTGGTGCTGAGATTCCAGTTGCCCGTACCATCTGTCCAGTTATCCGTGGCAGCAGAAACAACCAGCGGACAATACGCGACTGCCGCGATCAGCGCGATTAACCCCTTAGCCGAAACAATTCGGTACTTTTCGCAGATCCCACTTTGCATATAATCTCCCAAACAGCATTAGTTACCAAACCATCAACAAACCCCAACCATTTGGAACAGAAATCAAAAACGTCCTCGAATTTCCTCCAATAGAATTGAATAAGAGCAGTGACGATGCAGCGAATTGTTAATGGCCGTGATCCAAACAACTTTTGGAACTAATTCCTGCTCCTGAGTACATCAAAGAATAGAACGTATTTTAGGGAGTTGCAAGAAAAAATCTGATATTGCTGATTCCCAAGGATCTAGATCCCTCTCTCGAATTCAGATCAGTCAGAGTGGCATTACGAAGTTGAAAGTCGATGCCAAGTTTCTGAAGTGAGGAGATAGCAAGGGTAGAGGCGTACTTTAAGCGGTAACCAGCATATAAATGATCAGCGCAGCGGCAATGCAGCCAACGACGATGGCGACAGCAATGGTGGTGCTTTCGGCGGCGGCTGGTTCATCCTTGAGAATGGCGGCTTTGACGGTTCGGTAGCGCCAGGCAGCGGTGAGCGCGAGGATTCCCCCGAAGACCATCATGGCGATTCCTAATGGCATCGACAAACTGCTGTGTTGCTTGGGAAGTTGATTATTGAGCCTCACCGAGAGTTCACGGAGCCAGACGGTGAATTTGGCGAGCACAAAGCCCAGGCCGATGACGGAGATACTGGTGCGAATCCACGCCAGAAAGGTGCGCTCGTTGGCCAGGTGATCGGAAGTGCGCGGATTCTTCTTCGAATCGTCACGAATCGAAACGGTGCCCTGGGGATTATCTTCTGCCATCAGATTCATTATATAAATTCTCTCTTGATCGTGTCTTACCTGGCACGATGATATCTCCTCGATCTCATTGCCAAACCGAATGAGGACACGGTCTACGGTACTCGCTGACCCTCTCTATCAATTTGAAGCCGCATGCTGCAAAGCATCACCGGGCGAATGCTTTTTTCAGCCTTTTTGCCCAATTTATAGCGTTCGCGCAATTTTCCTCGCAGTTGTTTCATCGTTACGGCTAAATCTCGCGAAGATGTAGAGGGAGTAGGCTATCCAAATTATTGTTGACGGATTTCTGCTGGGATTGCTATATAAGGGGACAACGATGGAGGGAAGATGAGCAAATCCTTGAAGAAAACCCCTTTATTTCTATTGCTACCTTTTTGCGCACCAGCAATATCGGCAGGTCAGAATTTCGACATCTGGTCGCCGCAGGGAAGTCCTACTTACGTGGATACGTCGCAGGCGGCGTTTTACTGGGATAGCACCGCAACGAATTGGACAGTGAATGGTACGCCGGGGCAGGTGTTTCAGAATGGGGATGATGTCTATTTAAGCGACCAGCTGGCGTCCGGGCAGCTGGTTGGAGGAGTTGTTTCATCTCCTCCCGTCACTTACTTGACGCAATCGGTCGATCCGGGATCGATCACGGTGTTTGTTTCCGCGACCAACAACAGCTTTGCGATTTCCAGTCTCGGCGCTGCCGGCTCGGAGTCGATCGGCGATAACAATCTCGCTTCACCCACCAGTCTGACTCAGCTAGGTCCGGGAAATCTGTTTTTTCTCGAACAAAATCCCACGAGCGAAACCTATACGGGACCGACGACGATTTATCAGGGAACCTTCAATTTGACTATTGGCGAAGGAATTGAGAGCTTCAGCAACAGGTTCGGCACGGTCTCCTATGGATTCCACGATCCATCAGTAAACCTCATTAATCCGAATTCCACCTTGCAGATGGCGGGCGGCGAACTCTTGGTCAGCTATGGGCCTGTGGACAACAGCACTGGTTCTCAATCATTCAATCACACGCTTATTGAATCCGGAGCTTCAAATGTAACCGGATATATCGGGCTGGCGGATGGCACGGCGGGCAACACGACGGTATCCACGAATACCAACATCGGTATCATCGCGCGCAATTCAGGCGGCACGATAGATTTTGAAGTCGGCCCGAATGCATATCTGGCGGATGGCGCAATGGCCTTCACAACCCTGACGACGAGCAATGCCAATGTGAACGGCATTGTCGGCGGCTGGGCGACCATTGCCACGACCGACTGGGCATCCATCGCCAGTAATGGCCAGGTTGTTACGCTCACTGCCAACGGGGGTTATAACGCCGACGCCTGGGCCAGCGGCACTAACACGGATGTTTTAAACAATGACGTTATCCCCAACAACTCGTTAACCAATAGTGTTCGCTTCAATGCCAATGCAGGCAATAACGTTTCACTCGGTGGCGCGAACACTATTTCCAGTGGCGGGATTCTCATGACCGCAAACGTTGGGGCGTATAACAGCACCCTCACCGGCGGTTTCCTGACCAGCGGAAATGGACAGGACTTGATTATTTTCCAATACAACACGCAGGGCTTGTTGACCATCGGATCGACGCTCACTGACAACGGCGCTACATCAATTGGTCTGACCAAAAGCGGCGCTGGGACGGCAGTGCTTTCTGGTGTAAATACTTATACCGGTGTCACGACGATCAACGGCGGTAATACGGCTTACCACTATGTGGTGGTTACTTCGCCCAATGGCACCGCCACTGATTTGATTAATCCGCAGGTCACTAGCGGGATGTTAAGCGTGACGCACCTTGCTGACGGCGGCTTGCCAAGCTCCATTGGCGAATCTTCCAGCGATCCGGCTAATCTGATCCTTAATGGCGCTACGCTACAGTATCTCGGTGCTGGCGACAGCACTGATCGACTCTTCACCATCGGCCCAAATGGCGCAACTCTGGATGCATCCGGCACCGGGGCGATTCTTTTTACCAATACCGGAAGTCCCGTCATCAGCCAGTATGAACCAACTACGTTCACGCTCACAGGCACGAGCACCAGTTCTAATACTTTGGCCATGACGCTCGCTGATCCAATCAGCACCAATGTCAATCTTCCGGTCTATAAAACCTCGCTGGTTAAAACGGGAACCGGCACGTGGGTATTGTCGGGTTCCAGCACCTTCACCGGCGGAACAAATGTGAATGGCGGTACGCTTATCCTGGCGAACACTGCGGGTTATGCCGCCGGGCCAGGCGAGATTGACGTCAATAGTGGTGGTACGCTCATTAATACCGGCATTGGAACCGAATCCGAGGCGATCGATGCGAATAACGGCGGATCGTTTATTAACAATGGATCGTTCTCTAACATGGAAGCCTTCGCCTATTCCTATACGGGGGGCGTCGTCACCAACAACGGGTCAATTTATGTTCTGATGGGCGCCGGCGGCACGACCACGAACAACGGCACGGCGGTTTACGGTGAAATGCTTTTTGGCGGCACCTTTACCAACAGCGCGACTGGTACGCTGACTGCCGGCATGTACGCTGTCAACGGCACGATGATCAATGATGGATATAGCAATTCGCTCAGCGCGGCGAATTACGACGTTGGAGGCAACGATGCCACCATCAGTGGCAGCGGCCGTTTCGGCGATGGGTCGGGTTTTGGCAGAAATATTGCCAGCGCTATCACCATCGCTCCCGGCGACCCAGCCGTGCCGGGTACGCTCACATTCGATAATCTGGAAATGGCTCAATACAACACTCTGGATTACCGCCTGGATCATCCTGGCGTTTCTTCATCCAACGATCTGCTCGACATCACTAACAATCTCACACTGGACCCGACCGCTACTTTCATTTTTCTCATTACCCCGGGTCCTGATTTCACGGTGGGCACTTATGATTTGATCAATTTCGGCTCGCTCACCAATGAAAGTACCCTGTTTGCGGATTGGAGTGCGAACCTCGTCGGTGGAAATTCGGATTTCAATCTGGCCCTTTCGTTGGATACGGCTGATAACCAACTCGACCTGGTTGTTACTTATGTTCCTGAACCAGATTTGATAGGAATCGCTCTGCTCGGCCTCGTCGCTGGCGGATCGCGGCGGCGGAGGAATTAATGTTTAGCCGCCCCCTTGGGGGACGTGTTCTCCAAGTGTGCACTGACCTGCAAGCCACTCTAAATTCTCAAAAAATTATAGCAGCGGGGAGATCAGTGCTACCACTGCATCGATATATCGGAACACCAGCGAACGCTGATCACAATCGTCGAGATGCATTTGCCGTGATTGCGAAATATACGACTGCTGCACGGCTTGTAATTGCTCCGTAACGCTTGAATCGTAAAGCAGCATGGAAAGCTCAAAATTCAAATAGAAACTGCGCACATCGATGTTCGCGGAGCCCATAACAGCGATCTGCCCATCGACGGTAATCGTCTTGGTATGCAGCAAGCCCGGGCGAAAGAAAAACAAGCGAATCCCCGCATTGAGCAATGTGTGAAAATGCGCGCGGCTGGCGGCGGCGGTAAAAATATTGTCGGATTTATCCGGCAGCACCAGCGTCACATCCACGCCACGATCCTTGGCGGTGAGCAGCGCCAGTACAGTTGGCTCATCCGGCACGAAATACGGCGTGGTAAAGATCAGCTCCCGCTGAGCGGATTCGATAATCCCCAGCAGGACACGGCGAAAACTTTCCCCCATGGAAACCGGGCCGCTGGGCACAGTTTGCATGGGAATTCCGCCTGCGACACTGGCGATTTGATCTGGCGTGGGCACGGGCAATCGTTCATTCGTTTCGAATGCCCAATCACCGGCGAATACCGTGGCGAGTTCCGCGACGATAGGCCCGGTGAATCGACCGCTTAAATCAATCCACGGCGCCCCGCGCCGACCGCCGTAATCCGGATTGATCAAGTTGTGGCTGCCGCAAAATGCCACGCGATCGTCAATGACCGCCAGCTTGCGATGATTACGCAGATCACGCCGGCGCAGCGGCGAAGTCGGTAGCGCCGCTACAATCTTAATGCCGACTGATCGAAGCCGCGAAGCAAATCCATCCGCCCGGAATACCGCGCGCGAAGCATATTCATCCAAAATGACTCGGCATTTCACGCCGCGCTTCACCGCGCGCTCCAAAGCCTCGGCGACTTTCAATCCGTACGAATCCGGTGCGAAAATGTAATAAAGCAAATGCACATGCGAAACGGATGCATCGATCTCGACAACCAATCGCTCAATCAAAGCACTGGATTCGCGAATGAATTCCACCGCATTGCCCGGCATGGGCGGCATATGGCCCACATTGTTTCCCAGGCGCGATAACGCCTGCGCGGAAGCCGGAAGTGTTTCCAGAAAAGATGCTTCAGGATTGGGCAGCGAATACACCTTTAGCAGTTCTTGATGCAGTGCCACCCGTCCTGGCCCCAGGCGGCGCTGCGCGAAGACCATATAAAGCAGTAAGCCGATGTACGGATGCAGAAAAACAACCAACAGCCATGCGATCGTCGCTCCCGGGGCAAAATTTCGCCGCAGGATCGCCAGCAGCATGACAATGCGAATCGTCCAGGCGATTGCGAGATAAGCGAGCAGCCAATTCATAACAAAGCGTGGACCCTAGCCGCGCAAAAATACGGCATGCGCGCATCATCGCTGATTTATCGCATTTGAGCGAGTCAATCCGCCTCGGCGAGCGATTCTTCGTAGTCCGCGCGGGCAGCGTCGTTGGCGCCTTCTTGTCGGCCGGGCCATTTCGGCGCCATGAGCTGAGTGTTCCAGGCATCAAACTCTGCATGCAGTTTTTTGGCGATTTTCGGATTAGATGACATCAGATCATTTCGCTCGCTCACATCCTCTTTGAGATTGTAGAGCCGAGTGATTCCATCGCGCGCGGTCTCCAGTTTGTAATCACCATCGCGTATCGCCCATTGCGGCTCGAATCGCCAATAAAGAATCGGATGCACTCCCTTGTCCGATTTTCCCTCCATCAACGGCAGAATATTCCGGCCATCAAGCTTTAATCCGTCTTTGGGTTTGGCCCCGGCAGCGGCGAGCGTAGTGGGAAACAGATCGAGCGAGACTACCGGCCGATCAATGGTACGCCCGGCGGGGATATGCCCAGGCCATCTCGCCATGAACGGAACCCGTATCCCGCCTTCCCACACCTGCCCCTTGAACCCGCGCAGTGGAGTATTGCGCGACCCGTCCTCCGAGGTCGGGCCACCGTTATCACTCAGGAACACCACCAGCGTGTTTCCGTCCAGTTTCTTTGCGCGTAGCTCGTCGAGAATTTTCCCGACGCCATCATCTTCAGCCGAGAGCATTGCCAGCATCCATTTGCGTTTGTGGTCCTGCACGTCGGCGAAGCGATCCAGATATTTTTTGGGCGACTGCTGCGGAACGTGTACCGCGTTGTAGGCGCAGTAGAGAAAAAATGGCTGATCCGCATGCCGGTCGATAAATGAAACCGCCTCGCGCGAAATCGCATCGGTGAGATAATCCTTTTCATAATACGGATCATCGCCCCGGCGGATGCAGTTCCACCCCTGCTTTGCGGGAGTACGCATGTTCAGATATCCGTGCATCCCGCCCCAGAATCCAAAAAATTCATCAAACCCGCGCTGCGTGGGATAATATCCTGATGTATTGCCCTCATGCCATTTGCCGAGGGCGCCGGTCGCGTAGCCGATGCGTTTGAATTCATTGGCAATGGTGGTCTGATCGCGCGACAGGCCGAATTTCATGTCGTATCCCGGCAGGGGGTTCCACTCGTGCCCAAATCGCTCCTGATATCTTCCGGTCAGAATGCCCGCCCTCGACGGCGAACAGACCGGACAAGATACATACCCCTGCGTGAACCGGACTCCATCATGCGCAATCGAATCAATGTTCGGCGTGAGAACATCTTTCTCAATCCCTTGAACCCCAATATCGGCGTAACCCAGGTCGTCAGCGAGAATGATGATCACATTCGGCCGCGGCGTTTTCGCTGCAAAAGCAAAATTGGCACCGGTTGCGAGAGCGGTTAAAGCATAAGCGAATATTTTTTTCATAGAATTTAATCCATTCGTGCAGTGAGGCCAGATGCAGATATACGGGCATCTAACGATAAAGGTAATTTCTTTATACGTAGCATGGGCGTCCCGCCCATTACAAATGAAATTCAACATGGGCGAGACGCCCATGCTACTGTTTTTGCATTCAACATGGGCGAGACGTCCATGCTGCTATTTTTAAATGCTTCATACATTCTCCGTGTTTTTCACGTAAGCAAGCGAACTTTTATTGCATGTAATAGCATTTGTTTTTCCCTGAGTTAAAATGCGAGCCATGGGTAGGAAACGAACGCTCCTTTTATCGTTATTGCTGGCCTGTTCCGCTTCTTGCACCAATCTCCAGTCCAGCAAATCACATGATTCAACCATTCATTACGATAACCAATGCCTGACCATCAATGGCCATGACATGGTCATCTTCAGCGGCGCTTTCCATTATTTCCGCTGCCCGCAGGGGCTTTGGCCCGAGCGCTTTGCCAAGATCAAAGCAGCTGGCTTCAACACGGTGGAGACGTATATCCCGTGGAATCTCTGCGAGCCACAGATGCCCGCGGGGTTGAATGATTATTCCAAGATCGATCTGCGCGGCGTTAAGGCCTGGCTCGCCATGGCCGAGCATTACGGCTTCTACATCATCATCCGCCCGGGCCCGTATATCTGCGCCGAATGGGATCACGGCGGTTTCCCCGGTTGGCTGATCAATAAGCGCCCTGCCAATTTTCCTGCCGAAAAAGTCTGGCTGCGCTCTGATGATCCCACCTACATCGCCTGGTGCAAGCACTGGTACAACGCCGTCTGCCCCGTTCTCGCTTCGCATCAGATCACACACAAATCTCCCGGCTCAACCGGCATCATCCTCTTCCAACTTGAAAACGAATACGACTATTCCGGCATGAGCGAGGACGTGAAAATGTCCTGCGTCAAATCACTCGCTGAATGCGCTACCGCCAATGGCATCGATGTGCCGCTCTTCACTTGCTGGACCCATAGCATTCGCGGCAATACGGATCCGGTTCTGTCGAAAGTTTTTGATTCCTGTAATTTCTATCCCGGCTGGGGCGTGGACCGAACCGGTGCTGACATGCAGACGTTGCGCACCGCTCAACCCAATGCGCCGATGATGACTACCGAACTGCAAGGCGGATGGTTTACCAGCCCGGGCGATGAACAGGTGCTTCGTCCCGACTCCGACCATTACCGCCACGATTTAGTCCCCGCGCAAATTCAAAACCTCACCCTCTTCGCCTCGCAGAACGGCGACACCATCACCAATTACTACATGCTCTTCGGCGGCACCAATTTCGCTGACAACGCCGCCCAGGGCATTTCAACGAGCTACGACTACTCCGCCCCGATCCGCGAAAATGGCGGCGTTGGCGAGAAATATCGTGTCGTGCAAGCGCTGGGCGATTTCATCCGCGCTCATGGCCCGAGCCTGGCGCGCACCACTCTGGTGGATTGCCAGGCCACGACCGGTTCGTCCGATGTGACGCTCGTCGAGCGCCGCGGCACCGATGGCAGCCGTTACCTATTTATCCGCACCAATCAGCATCAATCGTCACGCTACGGCACCGCCCATCTAAAAGAATCTGACGGCACGGAGATTACGTTCGATTATGAGCTGCCAGCGTTTGGGTCCAAGGTTCTTTATCTGGCGCCGGGGCAAACCGATCCTGCGCGGGGCCAATGGTTTCCCCAGGAGCGCCCGCCGATTCATCGTCCCACCAAATTGCCGCATGAAGTGACGGTCACGGACATCCATTCCATGCCCGATCCTACGCCGTTGAATTGGAAGCCCATGGCCAATGGCACGTTCTTACCGGAGTTGGGAATCTACGACAGCCGCTTTGTCTATTACGATGCGACGCTCGGTATTTCCGAAGATGATCTCAATTCGGCCACTGAATCCCCGGCCAGCATTTTCAGCGACAACCCTGTAAGCAACACGACAGATTCTTCATCGTTCAGCGTTCACCGATCATCGTTGACCTTAAAGATCGATCACCCCAGCGGCGATCACATGATCGTCATGCTGAACGGCCATCGCATCGAGCCGATCGCCCAAACCGGCGAGACCTATTATTCCCCCGGCGATTATCTCCATGCGGGTGATAACCACTTACGCCTGCTGTACGAAAACACTGGCTTCGCCAACATCGGTGGCGGCCTGGAAAAACGCGCCGGCGTCTCCAACATCACGCTCACCCAACTCCCCGGCAACGATCGCGCGATCAGCCATTGGCAGATGCATTTGATTCAACCAACTGATCATCCGGACGTCGCATTACACGAAGCAGATCAAGCCAACGATTGGCACGATGTCTCCACCGACAATCTTGAAGCAGCTCAACTTCGCCAGCATCAATGGGCAGTCTTCCAAACCAAGGTCGATGTCTCTTCCCAGCAGCTCAATGAATCCTGGACGCATTTACTGTTCTCTCGCATCGATGATGAAGGTTGGATTTTTATTAACGGCCAACTCATCGGCCGCGGACTGCGCTGGGATCAACCCGTCAATTGCGATGCGCGTTCCGCTCTCCATGCTGGCTCCAACACCATCGCGGTCGTTATTCACAACAACGATAACGGCGGCGGCCTGGGCCCCGTGAGCTGGGCCCCCGATCACGAACCTTCGATCGGCTCCGTTTCCATACGCTACGCTGATGTTCCGGAAATTTCGCCCAAGCGGTGGCCGCAGAAAAACTCTGCCGCCAGTGAATCGCTTCTCAATTGGTATCGCCTGACGTTTTCTATTCCCGCCACGCCACGCGCGGTCTGGGTTCCCTGGTTAATGCGCATTCATGCGCATGGAAATGGGTTTCTTTATCTCAACGGGCACGCGCTGGGCCGTTATTGGGAAGATGGGAAACAAACAGATTATTTCCTGCCTGATAATTGGCTGAATCGAACAGGGAAAAATGAGCTGACGCTGTGCCTGCGTGCCGTCGATCAAGGCTCGGCAATTGAATCTGCAACATTAGTCCCTTACAAGTTTTACGCCGAATTCCGGCATTGAATTTCTTCTTCTGTTCAATTAACTAGCTCGGCCCTGAAAGAAATGTAAAATAAATGTATTACATTAAAATTTTCTCATTGTAATTTTTCCAAATCGTGTTATCTTTTTCACAGTCGAGCGCGGACTCGGCTCAAATCATCTCGAGGAGGAAGAAAAATGAAGCGTTCTATTTTAGCTCTTGGCCTAGCTTGCATCGGTATTCTGGCCTGCGGCAGTGTGTCGCGAGCTGCGGATACTATTTACCAGGATAATTTTGACGGAACGGGTGGGATCCTTTCCGGCAGGGCCTTGGATACGGCCAGCGGTCTGGATGGGGGTACTCTCAACCAGGCCTGGACTTCGGATTCTGCCACGTCGAGCAATCCTGATGCGCTGATCACCGCCAGCGGCGGAACGTATAGCGGCACGGGCACCACGTCTGCTGCCGTCGGTACCTTCACCACCGGCGCTGACAGCAACATGATCACCAATGCCTATCTGCCTATCGTTCCGCAGACAGGCTATATTTATGATGCTCACGTCGCCATTGCCGCCAGCGCCGTCGGCGCTTCGGGCAACTGGCTGGGCATGACTTTCGCGCCTGCTAATATGAACGGCCATACGGCCGGGGGCGGGGCGTCAGCGCTCTCGAACCTGGCGGGTTATGGCCTGATCATCGATAAAGGCACGAACACCGTGCAATCCTTTGGCGGGGCTGGCACTGGCAATGCCGAGCTTAGTGGCGTGCCTTCAGGATTCAATTCCAACAGCACCACCACTCCCGTCTACAACACCTTCGATATTATTTTAAATACCTCCGGCTCGCAGTGGACCGTAAGCTGGCTGGTTAATGGGGTCGCTCCCAGTGGCGTTGGATCCACCTCTTATACCTATACCTCAAATCCATCCATCGGAAATATCGTCATCGGGACCAACAAGTTGACTGGCGCTTTCAGCGATTTCAGCCTGACTGCTACTGCGGTTCCCGAACCGACTTCGTTTGTGATGCTGGCCCTTGCAGCGTTGCCTTTCGCGGCCCGTCGACGCGTATGAAAATGTTTCTCCCTCCCCTTTTTAATCAGGGGGAGGGCAGAGGTTGGGATTTTTTCAGTGTTCAGCGTTCGTAGTTCAGCGTTCAAAATCTCCCGCCCTACCCCTCCCCCTGAGTACAAGGGATGGGAACAAAGAGAGCGAATTCTGTGAGTAGAAAGCATCTATTTATTTCCGCCGCGTTTCTCGCGGCGGAATTTTTTTCTATCCATTTCGCTCACGCCACCTACGGCGTCTTCATCACTCCCGTCGCGACCAACGCCTACGGCGCCACTGATACTAATTCCTGCGCCATCGACGTGAACAACCTGGTCACCGACGGCAATTACCAGTTCATCGCCTATTACAACACCAGCGACCAGATCATGATCGCCCGCCGCACGCTCGGCTCAAACAACTGGACCAGTCTTTATAGCGGTTACACCGTCACTTCCACTGACATTGCTGATGACCACGACGTAATCTCTATGGATGTCGATGCCAACGGCGATATGCAAATGGTCTGGGGCATGCACAATGTGCCGCTCAATTACGCCATCAGCAGCGCTCCCGTGACCGGAAGCAATTTTTCTCTCTCTTTTACCACGCAAACTTCCACGAACGATCCGTCCCTTTTTCCCAGTAGCGGCTCGACCACCAACGAAGTGACCTACGGCCAGTTCTACACCATCCCCAACAGTGCCGATCTTCTATTCGCCTACCGCAACGGCGGCTCGGGGGGCGGTAGCGGCAACGGCAATGAATATTTTGATCTCTATAACCCCAGGAGCAGAACCTTCTCGCAAACTTACGCCATCGACGGCGAGCTGACCAGCGTCAACGCCTATCTCAACTCCATGGTCTACACCACCACCGGCAATCTGCTGGCTAGCTGGACCTGGCGCGCTACGCCCAATTGGCAAACCAATCAGAACATCATGTTCGCGCAGTCTCCAACCAATGGCTCGACATGGTTTCAGCAGGGGGGCAGTACGCAATACGATCTGCCGATCATCCAAACCACCACCAGCGCCGACCGCGATACAAAGTCGGTCGCCCAGGTGATCGATAGCATCCCGCAGGGGGACAGCTTCATCAACCAAACCAGCATGACCGTGGATCTCAACAACAATCCACTGATTGCCACGTATTATTCTCCCGGATGGACCGCCACTTCCGCCACGGCTGGCTCGGGAAATCCGAACCGCCAATACATGCTCGTCTATTACGACGGAAGCACCTGGCGAACCTCGCAAGTCAGCGATCGCACGAGTGACACCGCCGTCGATTATTCCGGCAATGATGTGCGCGACCTAGGCCGGCCGATTTTGATGGTGGATAAACAGGGCCGCGTGATCGTGGTGACGCGCTCCGAAAATACCTCCATGGGGAGCAACACCAATCCCGCCACGCCGAACAATGACATCGTTGTCTATTGGAATACCACCGCCAGCCTGGATAGCTCCAGCCCCAGTCCCTGGCAATCCATCACTTTGGATACCGCGAATATGGGTCAATATGAACCCACTTACGATTCCACGCTTTGGCAGGAAGACAATGTTCTCGATCTGTTTTATGAGCCGGTTGGCCTCACCAGCGAAACGCAGGCGACTGTGCAGGTCCTACAGTGGAATGAGCAGTATTATTTCAATCCGATTCTCGGCGATGCCGACGGGAATGGCACCGTGGATGCAACCGATCTGGCCATCCTCCAAAAATATTTTGGCCAGTCCGTTAGCAGCGGATATGCCGACGGCGATTTCAATAATGATGGCATCGTGAATGTCGACGATTTCGCTCTCTATCAGGAAGGGTTGGCGAAATACAATGCTTCTCTTGTCTCCGTGCCCGAACCGGCCGAAACCGTGCTTCTTTTCTTGGCTGCCATCCCATTTTTCATTCACCGAAGGAAATAACGCCCTCAATAGTAAATATTTAGGGATATTCCTACCCAAAGTAGAGTTTGGCAGTTTTTCTTGAAACGATTAAAATCTATATTATGATCATCTAAATCGTTCAGCAAGAAACCTATCGCGAGGAGAGATGAAAAATCATATTGCGATACTAGGTCTTGTTTTATTGACCTTGTGCGAATTTGCGCCGTTAGCTAAGGCATCGTTGATTTCCGGGTGGGGAGCTGAGTCGGATGCCACTGAAGGAACAGTAACTGATACTACGGGCACGCTTGGAGCCGGTACTTTTAACACTTCCACACCCACAGGCAATCTTGCGCCGCGTGCGAACTTGCCAAGTAGGCTGACGTTGACCAATGTCGGCGATCAAATTGTTTTAAGCGGTACGGTAGCGTTTGCCAGTGGTGTTGATGGCAATCACTCATTCCGAATCTGTCTTCTTGATGCGCCGAATAGCGCGGACTCGGGCACGTTGAGTAGCGGCGTGTGGAATGGCTCAACGCCCACAGAGTGGCTTGGCTATGTGATCGAATTTGGAGATTTCGTTAACAGAAGTGGGACAACCTTGATTTACCGTCATGATAGCGGTAACTCCTCGGATTGGTTCGACACTTCAGCGAACGCTACGATCATAAACGATCAACCCAATGACTTGGGCGACGGTGGTGCTGATACATTTAGTTTCAATCTCACACTTACTCTGACCAGCGCCAGCAAGATTGGCATCTCGTATTCATTTGCCTCGCATGTGATAGGCGCGAACAATCTGGGCGGCGGTGTAGGCGATGCTTCACCGGCAACATTCTCTTTTAACGCCATCGGCTTTCTGGAGAACACTACCAGTGGTGGTGCGGCGACTTACAGCAATGTGAATGTCACTTATATACCTGTCCCGGAACCGATCAACTTAGCGATGGGAATGCTAATTGTTTTGCCCGCGCTGCGTTGTCGCCAACTTTTTGTTAGTTTGCAAATATGAATATTGTTTTTCGAGATTGCTCACAGTGGATTCTTTCTTGCGGCGTTATATTGTATCAGAATTACTTGCTAATGATGCGATTCGTTGGGTTTTTGGTGGTGATTAATTCTGTGCAATCATTTGCCACCGAGCCTAAGCAAATCTCGCGTTACCCCGTCGGCATGGCCTGGGCTAACGATGCAGTTAATGCGGATGTCTTTCGCGTCAGTTCCGTGATCTCGGCGGGCGGGTACCAGTTTGCCTGCTATTACGCGCCGGATGCTCATGTGGTCGTGGCGCGCAGGAAATTAAACGATCCGCATTGGGACATCGCGATCCAGAAGTTCACCGGTAATGTCAAAGATGCGCACAACGACGTGGTGCTGGGCATTTCCTCCGATGGCCTGGTCCATATTTCCTACGACCATCATGGCGCACCGCTGCACTACCGCGTGAGCAGCAAACCTTACGATATTCGCAGCTTCGGCCCGGAAATACCGATGACCGGCCAAACCGAAAAGCATGTCACCTATCCGCAATTCATCTCTGCTCCCGATGGAAACTTTTATTTCTTCTATCGTGATGGCTCCAGCGGCAACGGCAATCTTTGCGTGAATCGCTACGATGCTAAAACCAAATCCTGGTCGATCATCGCTCATCCGCTGGTGGACGGCGAAAACAAATGCAATCCGTATTGGTGGCGTCCAGCCATTGCAGCGGATGGGACGATTCATCTTGCGTGGTGCTGGCGCGACAGCGGGGATGCTTCGACTAATCACGATATTTGTTACGTGCAAAGCCGCGACCAGGGGCGGACGTGGATTCGCAGCGATGGCAAGTTGCAGACGCTGCCGATCACGCAGGAAAATGCTGAGGTGGTCCTGCCGATTCCGCACAAATCAAACCTGATCAACCAGTGTTCTTCTGCGGTTGATTCGCAGGGGCATCCGCATCTTGCTCAATATTTCAACGACAAAAATCACATCCCCCAATATTTTGACGTCTATTTTGATGGGCAAACCTGGCACAAAGTTCAGGTGAGCCATCGCAAACAAAAATTCTCCCTAGCCGGCGGGGGTTCGCTGGCTATCCCGATCAGCCGGCCGGAAATCGCTTGTGCTAAAGATGGGAGCATGATCATCATCGCTCGCGAAGCCGACAGCGGGAGCGGTATCCGTCTCTATCAATCTGATCCTACTTTCACGCACTGGCGGGCCACCGATATTCTTAAGGAAAATCTTGGTAACTGGGAACCTACCTATGATCTCAATCGCCTGCGGGATGATGGGATTCTCAGCCTTTTTGTTCTGGCGGTTGAACAAGCGAATCATGAGCGGACTACCAATTTCGGGCCGCATGAAGCGAGTATTTTGGAAGTGCAACTGCCGTGACCGGGGAATGATAAATCGAATTTAACTCTTCTCATCCAACACCGGCGCCACTTGCAATCGCATTGGTGGATCATCGGGATGGCTGATTCGTGACAAGAGTTGCCGGACGGCGCGGCGACCGATTTCCATGGGGCGGATATCAATGCTGGCGGGTCGTGGGTCCAGGCCTGAGAGGCGAATTGCCTCATTATCGCACGAAACCACGGTCACATCTTTTCCTGGCTTCATCCCGCGCTGTTCGAGCAGGCGATAGACCAGTGTCGTTTCCTCGTCGCGCGGCACAAATAATCCGCTGGGGCGCTTCGAGGAATTCACGTACATATCGACCAGTTCTTCTATCGTCCCGGCCGACTTTGCGGGCATGCCGTAATAATCTTTTAGCGATTTCTCCTGCGAGACAATGAAAATTCCAGGCGAAGCAAGATCTGCCGCGAATGCAGCGCTTTGAAATCCAAATGCGCGCGAGCGCACAAACTCCCAATGCGGATGTGCTGACAAAAATGCGGTTTCCTTGCAGCCGTGTTCGAGTAAATATCGCAGCGCCAAATGTCCGATCGCCACGTTATCCGGGCAGACATGATCCACTGCTGAAAGGGTCAGCGATTCGCCCATGACGCGCACGCTGGGAATATGCCGGGCGATATTCTCCATCGCCTTGGCATCAGAGCCGGCGGGTAGAAAGATCAGCGCTCCCTGCACGTTCTGATCTTTGAGTGCCTCGGCAGATTGCTCGGGGCCCAGGGCATCTTCGATCTGTACGCCAATATGATTGGCCTTGGCTTCGCTCATGATGCCCGACACCACCGCCGCCATGACTGGTAATTGGAACCACTGAAAATGCGCCTGGCCCATGGTCAGAATCGCCAGCTTTTCGATATCCAGTTTTTTCGTCTTATGCCGCCGCGGTCCCCGGCGAACTCCAGCCCCGGTTAATCCAAGCTGCGCCACGGCCTTACGTACTTGCTCGGCGGTCTTGGGCTTTACGCGCGAGGAATTATTGATCACCCGCGACACCGTGGCCACGGAAACCCCCGCGAGTTTGGCAATCTTCACAACGCTCATGATGAGTGACTTTCCATTTTATGAAATACAAATGTAAAGTCACAGAGCCGGGGGCAAAAAATCTGTGATTTGAGGGATGAATTGCGGATAAATCCAAGGGTTAGGGACAAGGGAAATGCGAAACTTGAAACTGAAAATAAGGGAAGCAAATTCAAAGAGTTTCCTATTGAATCGCCCCTAATGATGGAGTTGCTCCGGGCGAGATCGAATGCCCGAGAAAATCTTCTGATCCACGATCAGAAATCGCTCGTCCGGATCCTCGGCATGGGGAAGTCGATTTCACTGCCAGATTCCTGGGTGGATCTACAAACTGCGGATCGGCGTACAGGGCCTTTGCGTCCACGGGTTTTGCTGGCTGATTGCCGAAATAAAGATTGCTTGAGAATCGCACCGACTTCTCCTGGCCTGCATCCACATATCCAGATTGTCCTGCCGCGTAAAAAATATTATTCGCGAATAGCACCGACGCTGGCAGGCCGCCCCAGTTATCCGACAGCACCATCGGCACATTCACTTTCTTTCCGATGTAAATCGTATTGTTATAAATCTGTGTATCCCGAATTGGGCCGGCCAGGTGAAATATCCGCGAGGATTCACCAGCCGCCCCGTCATTCACGCTCAAATTATAGCGAATCACTGCATGCACATTCCCCGCGCTCCATGCAGACTTCACCTCGCCATCATCGCACACCAGCAAAAATCCCCCTTCGTTGTCATGACTATAATTGCATTGAATCAGCGTGTTTCGGCAGTTCCAATCGGCATCATATCCCTGGCCGTCGTGTGTTCCTTTCATATGGCACACTTCATTAAACTGCACCACGGTGTTATCCGCCGACCACGGCCAGATGCCGGCGGCGTAGTCCTCGCAGCGCGTGCGGGCACCGTCGATGCGGTTGTGCTCTATCACGCAGCCATCGGTGCCGATGGGTACGATTCCATCACCTCCGATGTCTTGAAGAAGATTATTACTGATCACGACGTGCGTGCTGGGATGCCAGTTGTCCCTGCCCACGTAAGCACTTGAGCCGCAAATACCATTGCGATCGGTGCGCAGCAGATGATTGTGCGAGATATAAAGCCCATCAAATTCGCTGGGTTGATTGCCTCCCTGGCAATCAAACAGGATTCCGTATCCCGCTCCCTGCGCTTTGACGTTCGAACCATAGACATCATGGATGAAGAGATGGCTTATTGAGATATCGTGAGCAGTGCCGAAGCCGCGGAGTCGAACGGCTAGTCCGGTCAGCCGCGGGATGCGCTGCGATCCTTTATTGGTGATTTGGAGATTTTCGACTGTAAGATATTCGCTATTGCTGATCAGCACTGCCTGCTCGGATAAACCATCGCCGGCGATCAGCGGGGCTTTTCCTATTCCATATTGGCCGACCAGGACATGATGCTCGGCATTACCTGTGGCGTGGATCATTAGCTGGCCGTGATATTCGGTTCCGGCGCGGATCAGCAGCCGATCGTCTGCTAATAATTCCTGTGAGCTCGCGCGCTGCAAAGTTTTCCAGGCGCGCGTGGCAGCTGATCCGTTGTTGGCGTCAGAGCCATTTTTCGCATCGAGATAGAAAGTTTCCGGGGTGTGGAATGCTGCGATATTCTCTCTCGTTGCTGGCTCAACATGTACTTCGCCAGTTCGGACGTCGATTTCCCATGGCGCAGGCCGCGGCAGCGTAAGTTCCGTGCCCTTTATTTCCAGCGGCATCCATAAATATCGCGAATCGGATTGCTGCCATGGCTTCCAGATGTCGGCCATGAAAATTAATGCGGTTTTCTTACTGCCCTCCACTTTCAGCAGCGTGGCTGATTGTGATCCGTAGGTGTTTTCTGCGGGCGGTGCTATATCGTGGAACGCTGACCACGGGCCGGCTAGATTTTCCGCGGTGGCATATTGATTGGGATTCGCCGCCCATCCGGTGAGATGCGAGCCCAGCACGTAATAAAGATGCCCGACGTGGGCGAGTGCTAATCCTTCCAGGTGCTCAGGGATTGCGCAAACCTGTCTTGTTAAACTCAGGCCATCTTCCGAGAGCTCCGCGATGCGAAAACCGAATGGGCGATCTTCGAAGAGCAGATAATTTTTTCCATCATCATCGATGAACTGCCCGATATCGCGGCTTTCATGTCCCAGCGGCCGAAAGCTTTTGTTGAATTGGTAATTCCCATCCACCTTGTCACATACAGCAACCCCCACACATGCTGCGGAGTAGTCGGCGTTATCCAGATGCATATACATCACAAAGCGATGCGTTTTGGCGATTGGGAATACCTTGGGCCGTTCCAGTATCCAGCGCGGGCCGAGATTGGCTGGATCACTTAATTGCAACACGCGATTGCAGAACGTCCAGTGTGCCAGATCATCCGAGCGATAACAGGCGACGAATTTTTTGCTGCGATCCAAGCCAGGGCTGCGATCTTCGCCAAACCAGTAATAGGAATTTCCGACGTGTATGACCCCGCCGCCGTGGGCCTGGATGGCAACACCTCGATTATCCAACCAAGATTGACCGGGATTTATTTGTGCGGGCTTGGTGGTTGAGGCAGCATTGGATAGAGGGGTTGCCGTTAGAAGTGTGGCGACCAGGCAGAAATACATTGCAGATATTCCGCAGCTATGCTGCGGCGTGGCGCGGTTGCGTGGCATATTTACATTTCCTCGACGCGACATATCGATTTGAAGCAATTATACTTGCTCATCCAATGTCCAATATACGCCTTTTCATTTCATTTCTCATTACATTCTGTTTCATCACGGTTGCCCAGGCTTCTCGAGGGGTCGCCTACATCGGGAGGGAGAAGGATACCGATACCGTCATCGACGATGGGTGGCGATTTATTCGTACGGATGCACCGTTAGCGGCCCAGGCGGATTTCGATGACTCTTCCTGGCAAAAACTAAACCTGCCACACACCTGGAACAATTATGACGGGCAGGATGGCGGGAATAATTATTATCGCGGCCCGGGGTGGTATCGCCGGCATTTAAAGATCAGCAAATCCAAAAACTATTTTCTGCGCTTCGATGGAGCAGCGACGGTGACGGATGTTTACGTCAATGGCCAGCATGTCGGCCAGCATCGCGGGAACTGGTCGGCGTTCTGTTTTGATATTACATCCGCTCTGCATCACGGCGACAACGTGATTGCCATCCGCGTGGATAACTCGCGTTTCGACGATGTCCCGCCTCTTTCCGGCGATTTTACTGTTTTCGGGGGACTCTATCGTGATGTGCATCTGCTAACCCTCGGCGATGTCGGCATCTCTCCGACGGATGATGCTTCGCCCGGCGTTTATATTCATCAGGATAAAGTCAAAGACGATTCTGCTGACCTGACTATCACCACGAAATTGCGCAATGCTGTAAACCAGCCGCGGGATGGGAAAGTTATTTACACGATCTATGACGCCAAGGGGAAGTCGGTTGCGGCGAGTGTTTCGGAGGTTTCAATTCCGCCGACGGGCAGCGATGCGGTAGCCAATATTCATCTGGATCACCCGCATTTATGGGATGGGCGAAATGATCCGTATCTTTATCGCGTGGTGGTGCGGGTCGAATCGGATGGCAAAGTGGTGGATCAGATTACCCAGCCGCTGGGCCTGCGCTATTTCCGCTTTGATCCGGATCAGGGATTTTTCCTGGATGGAAAGCATTATCCGCTGCACGGCGTCAATCGCCATCAGGATCGGCTCAATAAAGGCTGGGCCATCGGGCAGGCTGAGCATGATCAGGATATGGCGATTATTCTGGAAATGGGCTCCACCGGGATTCGTTTGGCCCATTACGAGCACGCGGATTATTTCTATCATCTTTGCGATCAAAATGGTCTGGTTGTCTGGGCTGAGTTTGGGCTGATCAACAAAATCAATCGCACGCCGGCTTTTTACGATTGTGCCAAGCAGGAACTCCGCGAGCTGATCAAACAAAATTTC
The DNA here is from genome assembly GCA_036490535.1 of Tepidisphaeraceae bacterium. Taxonomy (GTDB): domain Bacteria; phylum Planctomycetota; class Phycisphaerae; order Tepidisphaerales; family Tepidisphaeraceae; genus DASXDR01. Next base: position 22,342 of record DASXDR010000175.1, read on the forward strand.
AATCATCCTTCGATTGTCATGTGGGGGATGTTCAACGAAGTTGGTTTTGGAAAGCAACATAATCCGCGCGACTGGGAGCTGATTGAACAGCTCAGCGACGAAGCGCATAAGCTCGATGACACGCGCGTGACCACGGCGGCATCCAATCAACCCTTCAAACATCCGGCCAACTGGATTACCGATATCATCGCTTTTAACTGGTATCTCGGCTGGTATCAGGGGAGCGTAAACGATTGGCCGGCCAAGCTGGATCAATTGCACGCCTTTCAACCAAATCGCTGCATTGGCATCAGCGAATATGGCGCGGGTGCGAGCATCGATATGCACCAGGTGCCAGCACTCAAGCCAGCCAAAGCCTCGAGCTCCTGGCATCCTGAGGAATACCAATCGCTCGTGCACGAAGCTGCCTGGCGCGCTTTCAGCCAGCGCCCGTGGATCTGGGGCACGTTTCTCTGGAACCAATTCGATTTCGCAGCCGATCAGCGCAATGAAGGCGATACGCCGGGGCGCAATGACAAAGGGTTGGTTACGTACGATCGGAAAGTTCGCAAAGATGCGTTTTATTTTTACAAAGCGAATTGGACGAGCACGCCAGTAATTCACATCAATTCCTCCCGATATAACCCCCGGCCCGCTGGCGCGACCACGATTAAAATCTACTCCAATTGCGACAATGTCGAGCTGTTTGTAAATGGTAAATCCCTTGGAAAGACTCCGGGGCAAACCTGCGTCTTTACGTGGGATGCCACTCTATTGCCCGGCATAAATCACGCCAAGGCAGTGGGTTACAAGGACGGCAAAACCTTCCATGATGAGGTGAGTTGGCAGTGCAAAAAGTAATTACATTTACATAATGTAATATTAGAATATTTTCACGATTTTTTCGTTGAAATTACACGAACGTGTGATAGATTCTTCTTCAGCCTATCTTTTTTAGTTCGGCGGAAGAGAAATTCTATGACGGTTGTGGACGTAGCCAAACTGGCGCGTGTATCTGTGGCCACGGTCTCGCGGGTGATGAACAACAACCCGCGCGTCAGGCCCGAAACCACGCAGCAAGTGCGTGAAGCGCTCGCCAAACTCCCCGCAGTGCAACCTCGCGCACGCCGGGGACCCCGCCAGGGCAAGCGGGTCAACAAACATCTGCATCGCATTGCATTGGTGACACTGGGGCAGGCAGCGCAGCCGTGGTTCGAAGTGCCGGTGATGGCTGCGGTCATGGCTGGCATCATGCGCGAAGCCGCCAAGTGCGATGTTGCGGTGCAGGTGGAAGAGGCGATGGATGTCGCGGCACTGGAAAAATCGCTGGATGGAAGGGTGGAGGGCGCGTTGCTGTTTGTTTCGGCGGATCAGCAAACGAAGTTTGATGGGAAGATTGAGACGGCCACACCGATTGTGCGGGTGCTGGGGGAATCCATGGGGCCGGGGAGTTTCGATCATGTGGGGCCAGACAATGCAGCGACGGGACAATTGGCGTTTGAATATTTGCAGAGCAGGGGGTGCGGGTCGTTCAGTTTCATGACGCCGGTCCCGGGGTGGGATTTGATACGGATGCGGGCGCATGGGTTTCAGGCGGGCGCTTGCGCCGCTGGCGCGGAGCCCCCGATGATGTTCATTGGCAGCACGGATGCGGGGCGGTGCGCTTATTACGGCAGCAGGGTTTGCGGGCGAGAGAGCCTGGAAAAATTGGTAGAGGAATTTTTGCGGACAATGAAAAAGCCGGCTGGGCTATTTGTGCCGCGTGATGCGGACACGGTGACTGTGCAGCGATTACTGATCGCTTGCGGGGCGAAGCTGGGAAGTGAAGTGGTGGTGGTTTCGTGTGACAAGGAAGAGATTCGCTTGTCGGCGCTGGAGCCGCGGCCGGTGAGCATCGATCTGGGCGCCAAGGAGATTGGCGCGCGGGCGGTGCGGCAACTGCTCTGGCGGATGGAGCATCCGAAAGAGCCGACGGTGCGAATGCAAGTGGCGCCGTTGGTAACGAAGGATGAAGTCTGAAGGATGAAGGATGAAAAGAAACCCGCGGCATGGCCGTGGGCTTTTGGCGGAGATCGACATGTCTGTAGCGATAAAAAAAGAGTTGCGTGGTTTTACGCTCGTGGAGCCGGCGCCGATGAGCAAGAGTAAACGCCCCGGGTTTACGCTTGTGGAACTGCCGGCGGTGAGCAGAGGGAGACGCTCCGCGTTCACTCTTGTCGAATTGCTGGTGGTGATCGGGATTATTGCGCTACTGATCGCGATTCTGCTGCCTAGCCTGAACAAAGCGCGAGAAGCATCGATGCGGATTGCCTGCGCGAATAATCTCCGGCAGATTTACATCGGGCTGATCAACTACTCGAGCAACAATAACGATTCGGTCCCAATCGGCGGCGACAATTTCGCGGGATTGCCCACGGCAGCGGATTACGTCATTTGGAATGGGAGCGATTATCAGGGCTTGGGCCTTTTGTGTACGGGCCGATCGCCAGCAATTAAAGGGACGCCGGTGCCAGGAGCAGCGTCTAATTCGATCGCATCATCGAATCCTGCCAAGATGTTTTACTGCCCTAAATTTGTGATGAATCGCGGAGATTCACAGGATTTCAATACCGGGGCCAATCCCTGGTGCGGATCGGGTCTGGTGACACGAAGTACTTATGGCACTCGCTACGATGTGGCGCTGAATGGTCCGGTGTTCGACGGGCCGATTCCCAAGCTTTGGCCGGCGCCAACTTCTCCTACTGCCGGCGGACCGTTAGGAGCACAGACTACATTTCCAAAGCTCCATTGGTACGGTCACAACGGCATCGATAAGGCGCTGGTGGCGGATAGTTTTGTAACACTTACCGCGGTGACCAGGACACATGGCAATGGGGTGAACGTGCTGTGTGCGTTCGGAGATGTGAAATACGTCGTGGTGGGCGGCGGCTTTTCTTATTACCTGAACCTCATGCCGGATGTGAATTATTCAGCACATCCGGAATACGAATATTACAACGAGCAGATTTGGAATAACTGCCTGGATTGGAACAACGCCACGCCGACGGCGCAAAAAGGTCGTTGATTTTTGGTGGATAGAGAACGGGAACGAGCTATGAAAAAGCACGCATTCGCATTGGTGGAGTTGGCTCCAGTGAGCAAGGGGAAACGTGCTGCGTTTACTCTTGTCGAATTGCTGGTGGTCATCGGGATTATCGCGCTGCTGATAGCAATGTTGCTGCCGGCGATGAATCGGGCGCGAGAGCAGGCGAAGCGCACGGCTTGCTTATCCAATCTGCATCAAATTGATCTGGCGTACCGGATTTATGCATCGGAGCATAATGATTGCTATCCCATCGGATGGGGGGGACATGAGCAATTTAATTATGTAATTGATGATCCACGCGATGCGACAACGCCGCCGACGTTCATGACCTATGGCGTGTTATATGAGGCGGGGTTGATTAAGAATCCACAGGTGATGTATTGCCCATCGCAAACACATCCGCTGGCATCGTACAATACGCCACTGAATCCCTGGACGAATCCATTACCGTCGACGCCGGATGGCGCGACGGTGATCCGCGCTGCATACAGCACGCGACCGACGCCGGAAGTTATCATTACCGGCGGTGCGACCGCCCAGCAGTTTCCTTTGATGGCAAGCTGGGATCCGACCAACATGCCCAAGCTGCACAATTTGAAAAATTGCGCGGTGCTTTCGGATTGCGTGTCGGCGGCGTCCTTTGTCCAGTTGGCTCACGTTACAGGCGTGAACGTGCTTTATGCCAACGGCGGAGCGAGATGGATTCCATTGAAGGTATTTCAGCGCTGGCTGACGCCTTTGCCTGATCCAGGACCAGCACCGGCGAGCAATACTTTTGCATATAACGCGACAGGTGATACTGACGAACAATATATCTGGTTAGCGCAGGACAATGGACCTTGCTTTGATTTTCCGGATCGCATGGTGCCATCTGCGAAATCAGGACGTTAAAAAAATTGGTATATTTCAAGGGTTTTTTAGAAGGGAGAATAGCGATGAATCGGTTTGCGAAAAGAGCGGCGTTGGTGACGGCGGCGGTTTTGATGGTGCCGTTTGGTAATTGGACGGCGTGGACGCAAGGCGCGGCAATCACCTGGACAGGCGGGGCAGGCGACAGTCTGGTGAACACCAAAGGCAACTGGAGCACGGGCGCGGTGCCGGGCGGTTCGGATGACGCGTATTTTGCGGGGACAACGAGCTTAAATCCGCTGGTGAATGTGGGGACGGGAGCGTTCCCGACGTGGAATCCGCTCGACATCCTTTTCAACGCGGGGGCGGGAGCGTTCACGATCAGCCCGTATACGGGAACGGCGGGATCGAGCTTCGGGCTACTGCTGGGCAATACCACACCCTCGGGCGGAAATATCACCAATAACAGCACCAATACGCAGACGTTTGATATTTATGTTGCGCCGCGCGCTGGAACGGTCAGCGCCACATCTGGGCCAATTGTTTTCAACAGCTTTTTCGGAGCGGGCAATTTAGGCTACGCGAGTGTCGGGCAATCGGGGCGCGGCAACGCGTTTGCGGGGGCGAACAATATTTATTTGAACGGCCAGATAAGCTTGCCGGGTTTTTTGAATGTGAATATGACCGGCGGGACGTTGTACATCACGCAGGATCAGAATCCAGTGGTGGGGGGTGTGCAGCAGAACAACGATTTCAGCGGAGAGCTGACGATCAACACCGGCGCGGTGCAGATCGATCAGGCAGGTGCTTTGGGGCTTGATCCGACCGATCATACCGCCAGCGATAATGACAACCCGGGCTTCAACACCACCACGGGCAGCTACAGTTCAACTTATTCAATCGTTCTGATGGGCGGCGGCGCGGATAATGGCGTGCTGCAATTGAGCGATACCGATCCGAATACGAATGTCGCTTCGGGCGGCGTGACATTTTTCCACAAGCAGATCACGTTCAACGGGCGCACCGCTGCGAATGCGGCTCTGGATAACGTGCATGGCAATAACACCTGGCAGGGCGCGATCACTTTGCAAACCAGCGGGAATGAATATGCGATCCAGTCGGATGCAGGATCACTGAATGTCACAGGCGCGATTACCAATTCCACCGCGACGGCCACAGAGCGGCAGTTGTATCTGCAAGGCGCTGCGGGCGGAAATATTTCCGGAAATATCACGGATGCTGCTGGCACAACCGGCGTGGTGGATATCTACAAAGCAGGCGCAGGAACATGGACGGTTTCGGGAACCAACAGCAGCATCGGATCAACCAATGTTACCGGCGGCACGCTGGTTTACAGTTCCACCGCGGCAATGGGCGGAACTACGGCGTTTAATCTTTCTAATGGCGCAACGCTCGATCTATCCGCAATTGGCACCTATACCCTGGGCGCGGCGCAGCCGTTGAGCGGCATCGGTACCGTTAAGGGATCGATTTCCACAAGCTCGGGAACAACCATTACGCCGGGCGTGAGTGGAACTTCCGGGACGCTGGCGACCACGGGTGATCTGAATCTAACGGGCGGCAGCGTGTTGAATTTCGGGCTGACCGGCACGGCCACCAGCAACGGTGGTACCAACAACATGCTCAGTGTCGGCGGGAATCTGAATCTTTCCGGCACGACTACTATCAACATCAACCTGCTCAATACCGTGCTGGGCGGCGGGACTTATGATCTGATCAATTATGCTGGAAGTGAAAACGGAGACTTGAGCGATCTCTCGCTGATGGGTTTGGGCAGTACCACGCGTCAGACTTTCAAGCTGACTAATCCCACTGGGCAAATTGATCTGGTCGTAAGTGGAAATCCCGCGAACCTGAGCTGGGTGGGTGGCGCGAATAGCAATACGTGGGATCTGAAAACTACCTCGAATTTCCTCAACCTCGGCACGAGCGGCTCGGATATTTATTATGACCTGGATGCGGTGACGTTTGATGATTCGGGGAATGCGGCATCGCCGGTGAATATCGCAGGGACGCTCACGCCGGCGTCAGTGACGGTGAATTCGTCGCAGAATTACACGTTTGCGGGAAGTGGATCGCTAACGGGAGCGATGACGCTGACCAAGAGCGGTACGGGGTCGCTGACCATTCTCACGACCAATTCCTATAGCGGCGGGACGGTGATTAATTCCGGCCTTGTGCAGGTGGGAAATGGGACGACGAGCGGTAGTTTGGGGACGGGGCCGATCACGGATAATGGAAGTCTGGTTTTCAATTTGCCGGGCACGGTGAGTGTGCCGGGGAATATCTCCGGCTCGGGATCGATCACCAAGCAGGGAAGTGGTGAAGTCGATCTTTCGGGCGCGAGCACGTATAGCGGCGGGACGACTATTTCCGCTGGCACGCTGGGTGCGGGGGGCTCGACGCCATTGGGAACAAATGGCGGTGGGACGACTATCGCATCAGGCGCGCGGCTGCTAACGCTTAGCACGATCAATATTCCCGGGACGATTACGCTTTCCGGGAATTATGACGGCGCTGCCGGGCATGGAGCGATCGAAGCGAGCGGCGGAACCGCGACCACTGGCGCGACCGCGACGGTGACTAATCTCAATCTCACTGGAAACACGACACTGGCGGCGGATCAGTATTCGGCGCTCGTGGTGTCCGGCGTGATTGCGGGCGCGGGGGATAATGTAAACATTGTCGGCGGGGGGACGGTGGATTTCGCAGGAGCCAATACGTACAGCGGGACGACGACGGTGAATTCGGGGGTGATTTTGCAGCCGAATAATGCGTCCTCTCTCGGCACGGGAACCACCGGCGCGACGGTGGCGAGCGGCGGGGAAACTTATGCAACAGTGAATGAGACGCTAGCGTATCCGTTCAACGTTGCCGGGTTTGGCGTGGGCGGCACCGAGGCGGCGCCGACGGTGGGAGCGATTCGCACGGGCGGGTCGACCACGGTGACCTATTCCGGGCCGATCACATTGTCGGCGGATGCAGGATTTTATGTCGACGGCGGAGCGACCATGGCGGTGACGGGAAATGTCACTGGAACCAATACGAATCTCGTGCTCTCGGGCGCGGCCAGCAGCACGGGTTCGATCACTGGAAATATTTCGCTGGGCACCGGAGGAATCACCGATGCATCGGGCGGGAACTGGATTATTGCTGGCACAACTACCAGCTTTACCGGGCCATTGACGATTAACACCGGCGCCACGCTTACGGTGGGCAATGGCGCCACCACTGGCTCGATCGCTACCGCTAGCTCAATCACCGACAACGGCACGCTGGCGTATAACCTTTCGAGCGCGTATGCCGAGTCGCACACCATTTCCGGCAGCGGCGGAATCACGCAATCCGGCACGGGCACGACTACACTTTCGGGTACCAATAGTTTCACCGGCGCGGTGAGCATCACTGGTGGCATATTGCAAGCGACGAATTCCAGCAGCCTGGGCACCACCAGTGGGGTGAGCCTGACGGGGAATGGCGCGACCAGCTCGCTCGATCTCACCGGAAATTCCACCATCGCTGCTCCACTGATCATGGGCGGCCGTGCGCTTAGCGCAACCAATACGGTTCCCGTTGAAGTGACCAGCGAAGGCAATAACACCCTCACCGGCGCGATCACGCTGAACACGGGCGGCAATGCCTACGGACTGGTCTCCAACTCCGGCACGCTCACTGTCACCGGCACGTTCACCAATAACACCGGCACCGCCACCGAGCGCTACGTCTATCTCGGCGGGGCGAGCAATGGTCTGATTAATGGCAGCAGTCCCTTCGCCATCGGCACCGCAACTGGCGGTCCGGGCATCGGTCTGGTGAAAGACGGCGCCGGCACGTGGACACTTGATCTGCCGAATCCGAATGGTCTCACCGGCGATGTGATCATCAAGCAAGGCACGCTGGCCATGACCGGTTTCGGTCCGCTGGGCCAGGGAACTCTGGCGTATACGGATAACACCAAATCCATTGCGACCACCATCACCGTTTATTCCGGAGCAACGTATGACCTGAGTGGATATGACGATCCAACAGGTAATACGAGCTCGCCGGGCTTGCAGGTATTGCAGCAATTGGTGGGCACGGGCACCGTGAAACTGGCGGCGGGTCAATCGCTGCGAACTTTCGCGGATAACACCATCGCGCCGGGAATCAGCGGCGCGCCGGGCGCGTTGACGATCAATGGTGGTGTGCTGCTTACGGAATATGGCGTCAGTGGTGATCCTGCCGGCAACGAACCGCAGGGGACTATTTTATCTTTCGGCCTTGGCGCTACGCCGAGCAGCCCGTCCGATTCGCTGACCGTCAACGGCACGCTGGATATTGACACCAGTGTTGGCTCGAACATCGCCAGTGTGCAGATTATCCCCCTGGGCGGCTCCATGGCGGGCACGTACACGCTGGTGAATGCCACGAATATCACCAGCGCGGTGCAGAGCGATTTATCTCCGCTCAATAGCACGCGCTACAATATGTTGCTGAACACAAGTTCCACGCAGGTGACAGTTACCATCAGCGGCAGCACCGGCAATGACACCTGGGCCGGCACCGCAGCCACGTGGGATGTGAAAACCACGCCCGCTTGGACCGGCACGCCCAATGGCGACAATCTCTTCTGGACCGCAGACACCGTGAATTTCACCGATGCTGGTTCAGCGCAGCCGACGGTTACTATTAGCGGCAACGTCGCGCCGGCAGCGATTAATGTCTCGGCCAATTCCACCAATTACATCTTTGCTGGCACGGGTTCGATCATCGGCGGTACTGGCATTAATAAGTCCGGCACAGGCATGCTGACCATTTCTACCGCTAACACTTACAGCGGTGTCACCACGATCACCAACGGTGTGCTGCAAGTGAACAACGCTACCGCATTGGGTTCTTCAGCTGGCGACACTGAAGTTTCCGGCACCGGCACATTGGATGTGAATAATTTCACACTCGGTGCTGAATCCGTCCAAATCGCCGGCAATGGATTTAACGGCCAAGGCGCTCTGGTGGATAACGCCACCAGCGGCACCGACAACGCCGGCGGCGGAACCGCCTGGGCCACGCAGCATCTCACGCTGACGGCGGATGCTTCCATCGGCGGCGCGTCGCGTTTCGATATCCGCGATTCGGCCGTCGGCGCCAATGACGCCACCATCAACGGCAATGGTCACAATCTCACGCTTGTGGGCACCAACCAAATCTGGCTCGTCGGTGCGCAAGTTTCCAATCTCAACAGCATCAACATCAACTCCGGTGGGATCGGCTTGCAGGATTCGACCTTTACCAACACCGGCGGCGGTAATACCACCATCAATTGCAACACGGGTGGAACGGTGGGCCTCTGGAGCGATTTCGCCACCGGCCAAACCATTACCATGAACTGGAATTTCAATGGAGCGACCACTCTTAGCAATGGCAATGATCCCGCCACCCTTAATGGACCCATGACCATTAACGGCACCAGCACGTGGAGCGCCAGCGTTCCGCTTACCGTCAACAGCAATATGACTGGCACCGGCGTGATCGACATCACCGGGGCCGGCGCTATATCGCTGACCGGGAGCAATAGCGTTGGCGGCCTGACCATCGGAGCGGGCGCCACCACCATCACTGGAAATACTACTGTGGGCCAATTGCTCGGTAGCGCCACCTCTACGTTGAATGTGAATGGCGCCAAGCTCACCGCCACCGCGCAAAATCACGCGACTGTTACGCTAACTTCGCTCAGCATCGCCGGAGGCGGCACGCTGGATATCGGCAACGGCGCCCTGGTGATTCCGTACACCACCAGCGACCCGGCCAACACAATCCTCGGCTACCTCGAATCCGCTTACGACAAGGGCGCCTGGGACAAGGCTGGCCTGACCAGCTCCGCGACTTCAGCTAAAGGCACCACACTCGGCTATCTCGATTCCGGCACACAATTCGAGGTCAAATACACCTGGTATGGTGATCTCGATTTCAGCGGCACGGTTACCGCGGCTGATCTGACAGCCATGAACGCCGGCAACGGCACGAGCTGGGCCCAGGGCGACCTGAATTTCGATGGCAAGAAAAACGCCGACGACTGGTCCCTGTTCATGCTGGGCGATGCGGTGCAAAACGGTTCGATCCCCGCCGGCGTCCCCGAGCCGTCAAGTGTTCTGCTGGCGTTGGCGCTTCCATTCATGGGAGGATTGCGTCGTCGCACTCGCCGCGCTTGAAAAAGACATCTACCTCCGAAGAGGCGCCGCTTAGACTAATCATCGTGGCGGCGCCTCTTTATTTGATGATGAATAGTGCTGCACTTATTAATGCGAATCGGTTGTGGAACCCAATATTTAGCGGCGGTCCGCAGGACCGCGTTGTCGGGCGTGCACGCTATATCAACGCGGTGCTTCGCACGCGCCGCTAAATAATGGAGACCATTAAAAATGGAATTGATCGATATTGCTCTTGGTGAACACCAGCGGGGGGCCGGTGATGACTACGTTGTGTTCGCGGAATTCGCGCTCGCCTAGACCGGGGACGTTGAACTTTACGCCCACGCCGGGAGTGAGTTTTCCCGCAGCGATTTGAGTACCGATGTAGCCAGCGAGATAGCCTTCGTCGTAAGGGCTCCAGAGCGCGAAGGCTTTGATGGTGCCGTTCTGAATAAATCGCCGCATCTGGTTTGGCGTGCCCAAGCCGGTGACCTGGACTTGCTGGGCCTTGCCGGCGGTTTCGACGGCCTGGGCGCACGCAGCGACGCCGACGGTGGTGGGGGAGATGATGCCGCGAAGATCGGAGAAGCGTTCCAAAAGCGCTTCCGCTTCGGTGAGACTTTTCTGTGGCTCATCATTGCCATAAACGGTATCGACCAATTGCATCTTGGAATATTTCGGATCGCTGAGCGTTTTTTTCATCACGTCGATCCACATATTCTGATTCGGCGCATCCGTGGTGGCAGAGAGGATGGCGAACTTGCCGGTGTAGTTGATGAGCGAGCCAAGCAGCTCGATCTGGCCGCGACCCACGGATTCCGGGTCGGCAGTGAGCACGCCGGCGGTGCGGCAATCTTCGTGGCCGGTCAGATCGGAGTCGACGCAGATCACCGTTACGCCGCGCTGCATGGCCTGCTTGAACGCCAGATTCAACGCTTCTGGAGAATTGGGCGAAATCGCTATGACGTTCACATGCCGCTGCACCTGCGCTTTGATCAGTGGCAATTGGCTGGTCGGATCAGCCGTCGCCGGCGCAACTGAATCCGCTTGCGCTCCTGCTTCACTTGCTGCTTTTTCAAACCCCGCGATCAACGGCTCGAAATACGGATTGCCCGTGTTCTTGGGGATGTAGACCATTTTTGTTTGCGCCATTGCCCAAGGTTGAAAGGCCATAGCCAATGCGATTATTCCGATTGCTTTTTTGATCATTTGCTCCTCACAAGGATTACCTTAAATCGTAGCATGGGCGTCTCGCCCATGACTTTCGTAACTCATGGGCGAGACACCCATGCTACAGAAAACGCCTCATTTCGGTACCGTCATAAAATCCGTTTTAGTGGGGGCGGCTTTAGCCGCCGCTGTAATTATCCGACGGCTAAAGCCGCCCCTGCATTGATCCACATTGATTACAAAATCCGTTTTAGTTTGCCGGTTATATTCGTCAAAATCACGCTCAGCACCAATAGGCCGCCGGCGACGGTTAATTGCACCGCTGACTGCCAACCTTTCAGATCGATCTCGGTGCGCACGAGGCCGAGCAACAGCAAAGCGATGGCCGTTCCGACAATTGAACCTGATCCGCCGAAGATATCCGCTCCACCAAGCTCCACGGCCGTAATCGCTGCCAATTCAAATCCCGTCGCCATATTGTACTGCGCCATGCCCAACCGCGAGGAAAGCATCAGCCCCGCGCAACCCATCATCAGACCCGAAAGTGAAAACAGGAGAAAGGTAATTTTCTCAACGGAAATACCAGAATATCGCGCCGCTGGCGCACTGATGCCGATGGCGTAAATCTTTCGGCCCAAAGTGGTCTTGGCCAATACCAGTGCAAACACAATCGCGAAGAAAAGAAAAATGATCAGCGGATACGGAATCAGCCAGACATGGCGATAATCAATCCCGGCAAACCAATCCGGAAAATCTCCCAGCGAGCGGTCACCCAACAGGATTTTCGCAACGCCTGCATAGAGCGCCATTGTGCCGAGCGTGACGGTGAGCGAGGGCAAGCGTAATAGTGTGATGGCGGCAGCGTTAAACATCCCCAGCAGCACGCCGATCAGCAGGGCGGCAGTAATGCTCAACGCGATTGGCACATGCCGTTCGTTCAACAATGCAAATGCCACCGCTACCAGCGCGGTACCGCCCGCGACCGATAGATCGATCTGCCCGCTGATAATGATGGGCGTCATCGCCAGGGCGAGCAGGCCGATCTCCATGTAGAGCGAAGTGGAATCGAGCAGATAACCCGCATCCAGAAAATTAGGCACCCAGCGCGCGCCGATAGCGAAGGTGATTAATAGCAGGAGCACCGTCACCAATTCTGGGCGCAGCAATGTGGCCAGTGAATTTCGGAAATGAGAGGGCCGCTGCACTGGAATCGCGGTCATTCTTCACCCCCGCGCAGGCGTTGGAAAAATCCATCCATCCCGGCGGCAAGCAGAATCGCTAATCCGTAAATTGCCAACTGATAAAAATCCGAAACCCCCAGTGCTGGCAGAGCGACGTTGATTAGTCCCAATAGAACGCATCCCAGCACCACGCCCAGCACCGACCCAGAGCCGCCGAAGATACTCACGCCACCGATGACGACTGCTGAGATTACGATCAGTTCAAACCCATCCCCAGTGCGAACTGGATTGACGTATCCAAAACGCGAAGCATACGCCAAACCGGCGAGACCACTGAGCGCGCCCGTGATCGCGAAGATCAGGATCAGATTGCGTCGCACTGAAATGCCGCGCAAAACGGCGGCGTTCGGATTAGAGCCAATCGCGAAAATCTCCCGGCCCGTCCGTGTGAATTTCAAAAATAAATAGGTAACCAGCACCAGTGCCGCAGCGAAAATAACAATCCAGGGCAGAGTCGCGGGTACCTGCGACAAACGAATCAGCGCGGTAGGAATTTTATCCGGATCCACCTGATTGCCGCCGCTGTAGATGAAGATCAAGCCGCGATAAAAACCCAGTGTGCCCAGCGTGGCGATGATGGAAGGAACACTACAAAGGGCAATGAGAATACCGTTAGCAGCACCGAGCAATGCTCCGACCGCCGCCGCCAGAATCGCTGCTTCCCAAAGCGGAAACGCAGGATGAGCGACAAAAACTTCTCCCACGACAATCGCTGCAAACCCGAGAATGCTTCCCACACTCAGATCAATATTCCGGCTCACGATCACCATCATCTGCCCCATGCCGACGATGAGAATCAGCGGAATGTAGAGCAGCACATCGTGAAAAGAGTCATTCCAACTGAAACTTGGATTGAGAAATCGCGTTACCAGAAAGCCGACTAGCACGATCAGCGCAATGCCGAATTCGCGAAAACGGAGAAAATTGAATGCGGAGTTTTTCCCATTTTCCCTCCCCTTGTACTCAGGGGGAGGGGTAGGGTGGGGGTCTGGACTGAACGCTGAACGCTGAATGCTGAACGCTGAAGAAGATTCTGGCTGCTGACTACTGGCTTCTGGCTTCTCTGATGAACCCCCACCCCTGCCCTCCCCCTGAGTACAAGAGGAGGGAAAAAAAGTCGCCTGTTCATTTGCGCCTTGTCCCGTTGCCGCGGCCATGATTTTTTCCTGCGTCGCATCGGCGCGTGAGAACTCGGCCGTCAATCGTCCCTGCCGCATCACCAGAATCCGATCGCTGATCGCCAATACTTCGGGAAGATCGGAGGAGATCATCAGAATCCCCTTGCCATCCCGGGCCAATTCGCCCACGGCGTGGTGCACTTCCGCTTTGGCGCCGATATCGATGCCGCGCGTTGGCTCGTCCAGGATCAGCACGCGCGGATTGCTCAGCAGCCATTTGCTCAGCACGACTTTCTGCTGATTCCCACCGGAAAGCTGCCGCACGGGTTGATCGGTATCCCGGCAACGGATGCGCAACATCTGGCGGTATTCCTCGGCTGTTTCGCGCTCGCGCCGCCGACGCAGCCACCCCAGTGAGGAAATTTTTTTCAAACTTGCCAACGTTGTATTCGCGGCAATCGAGAAGGGGGGTAACACGCCATGCTTCTGTCGATCCTCTGGCACATATGCAATCCCATGCGCAATTGCCTCGCGCGGCGTCTTAGGCGCAAACGCCTTCCCATCCATCTTGATCGACCCATCTGAAATGGGATGGAGGCCAAAAATTGTCTCCGCCAATTCTGTTCGCCCTGCGCCTACCAGCCCGGCGATGCCCACGATCTCGCCTTGCCTCACATTGAGCGAAATATTCTCAAATCGCTCTGGGCTGCTCAGCCCCTGCACTTCCAGCAGCGCCGGCCCTACAGTTGCCGCTTCTTTCTCATAAACCTCTCCCAAAGGCCTCCCTACCATCAGCGAAATCAGTTTCTGCGAATCCATCTGCGCCACTGGCTCGGTCGCGATCCATTGCCCATCGCGAAGCACCGTGATCCGGTCCGATATTCCCAGCACCTCTTCCAATCGATGGCTGATAAAAACAATCGCAATCCCCTGAGCGCGCAGCTGCCGGACGATGCGGAACAGATCCTCCACCTCCGCAGGAGTCAGGGCAGCGGTGGGTTCATCCATCAGCAAAATGCGCGATTTTTGGTGCAGCGCAGCGGCGAGTTCGACCATCTGTTGATCCGCGATCGAAAGCCCGCGCATGAGCGCTGTCGGTCGCAAGCTGACTCCGAGCTTGGTCAGCACCTCATCGGCCTGCCGATACATTTTCCGTCGGTTGATAATTCCCCATCGCGCCGCTGCCTTCGCTGGTCCGGCCAGAAAAATATTCTCCGCCACATCCAGATCGGGAAATGACAAAGGCTCCTGGTGAATCAGCGAAATCCCCAGCCGTTGCGCCGCCGCCGGCGAGCGGATCGCGACGCTTTTTCCATTAACGAACACCTGCCCCTTATCTGGCCGATGCACGCCGCCGAATATTTTCAGCAGTGTACTTTTCCCTGCCCCGTTTTCTCCCATGAGCGCATGCACTTCGCCGGCGCGAATCTCCACACTGACATCGCGCAGCACTGTTATCCCGCCAAACGATTTGCTCACTCCCCGCGCTGCAATCAGAACATCCGCCAAAGTCGCCGTATGTTAAGGAAGTTTGATGCTTCCTTCCATGGGAGAGAGGGAAGTAAGAATGACGAATAAATGAGTGAATAACAATGGTTGATCCCACGCCATATTTAGCGGCGGTGCCTAGCACCGCGTTGAACAGCGCTATCCAGCGCGGTCCTGCGGACGCGCCGCTAAATAATGCGCGGGTTTGATTCTTGGTAATTCGAACATTGGGTCGTCATTTGAATTTCGTCATTAACATTGCCGCTATTATTGGTCCTGCCGTATTTCCTAAAAAACAAGGCGGGAATACGAAAGATATTTCACTGCCTATCCGCAAATGATGTGGCAGAATAACCTCAGAGGGTTTTATTAGTTTCAGGTCTTCGCAACCGCGGAATATCCGCTTTCAAATTGAGGAGAGAAAAAATGCGCGTGAAACGTTCCATTCAATGTGCAGCAGCTCTAACGATTGCGGCCGCATGCATGCCGGGCCGGGCAAATGCTTCGGCGATTGACGTTGCCTTGGCGAACGAGACTGTGTTGACCAATCAAACCGGCAACTCCACGAACCAGGGAATCTATCCCATCACCAGCTACAGCAACACCAGCGATGGAAAGCCGAATCAGATTTCGATTCCGGCTGCTCCCAGCGTTAATTACGACGCAGCTGATGAAAATGACACCGGGACGATGTGGAACGTCGTCCAGGCGACTAGCACAACCCCGACTTCCAACAGCACTGGCAATACCGTCGATGTGCTTTACGAACAAGGCATCGCTTTAAAAGATTCCTCGGGCGCTACCACCAATGTAACCATGGATGTTTCCGAAATTCTCCCCAATGGCAAAGCGGATAACATCCACGCCAGCGGCTCCAACGGAACTACCGCAGGCACCGACGGCCTCGCCCCCGCCCCAAATGGCGTAAACGATGGCATCACTTCCGGCAGCTCGCACAATGAACTAATGGGATCAGAATGGATTACCAACAGCGCCTCCGAAGGCCTGCTTTTCACACTGCACGGTCTCACCGCCGGCAACACCTATGACCTCTACGTTTATGGCGCAGGCAATGCCAATGGCGAAGGCGGCGCATTTTCCCTGGCTGCGGGAAATCAGCTGACTACCGGTGGCGTCTCATCTGCCAGTACCAACACCAGCTCCTCATCCCTTTATCGCAGCGTCTTCAGCGCTGCTGGCGGAAATAATCCCGCACCGGAAATGGGCTTGAGCTGGAATGAATTGATCGGTATGGCCGACAGCAATGGTAATTTCACCTTCCAGGAACTGCAGAGCGGTGACAGCGTGAAACCATCTATGAATGGTTTCCAGATTGATGCAGTTCCTGAACCCTCGAGCCTCGCCCTGATCGCCGTCGCCGGCCTTGCCCTGCGTCGCAGGAAATAATCTTTCGTGCAGGACCGCGGGATGGGATGCGAGGAATGGGAAAATGCCTCTGCCGTGAAATATCGGCGGAGGCATTTATTTTTCAAGGATTACGCATGATGAGAATGAAATGGCTCGGAGCGATTGGAATTTTGTCTCTGGCGGGCAGCGTATGGGCGGCTAAAACAATTACCGTGGCTGCGGATGGAAGCGCCGATTTCAAAGATGTTCAATCGGCCATTGATGCTGCTCCCGCCAACAATGACGAGCCAACCATCATTCACATCAAGCCTGGCGTTTATAAGCAGCGTCTGGAAATACCGAAGAATAAGCCATTAATCATTCTGCGCGGCGATGACGCCAAGACCACGGTTTTGACATTCGATTGGAATTCACACGTCAAGGATAAAAACGGCCAGGAGATCGGCACATTTCTGAGCTATAGCACGCACGTCGCGGCAGATAATTTTACTGCTGAAAATGTTACCTTCGAAAACACCTCCGGCGACCACGGCCAGGGCCTGGCGCTTTCCGTTACCGGTGACCGCGAGATTTTCCGCAATTGCCGTTTCCTCGGCTGGCAGGACACGCTCTATATCAACGATGGGCGCGATTATTTCGACCATTGCTACATCGAAGGCCGCGTGGATTTCATTTTCGGTAACGCCACTGCGATGTTCGACCATTGCACAATTCACAGCAAAAATAATCCCGATAACGCCAGCGGCGGATATCTCACCGCAGCGGATACGAAGCCTTCATCGCCGTGGGGATTTGTCTTCCTGGATTGCACGCTTACTGGCGAGGGCAAGCCAACGTATTTGGGCCGACCTTGGCGGTGGTATGAAGGGTCAAATGCCAGCGTCACCTACCTCCGCACGAAAATGGGCCCGCACATCCGCCCCGAGGGTTGGAATAAATGGGATCAAAAAGGCAATCCGGATACACAGCCCGCCACGGTGACGCGCTATGCCGAATTCGGCTCAACAGATCTGGATGGAAAATCTTTGGATGTTTCGCAGCGCGTGGATTGGTCTCATCAGCTCAGCGCTGAGCAAGTCGCCCAATTCACCGTCGAAAACGTTCTCGGCGGCGAGGATCATTGGAATCCCGAAATCGCACATGATGACGCATTTTCTCCCTCCCTTGGTACTCCGGGGGAGGGCAGGGGTGGGGGCGCTTCATCGTTCATCGTTCATCGTTCATCGTTCGCAAATAACCCCCACCCTACTCCTCCCCCTGAATACAAGGGGAAGGAATGCAACGTCCTCGATTACGGCGCACTCCCCGACGGCAACACCGACGACACCGCAACTCTGCAATCCGCCATCGACGCTTGCGCCGTCCACGGCGGTGGCGTCGTGACTATCCCCGCTGGCAATTACGTCACCGGCACCCTCTGGATGCGCAGCAACGTATCGCTCGATATTCAGGCTGGCGCCACGCTACTCGGCAGCCAGGACACGGCAAAATTCCCCGCATGGGTCAGTCACTGGGAAGGCCCCAAAGCCGAAGCAGGCCGCGCTGGTCTAATCTGCGGCGAAAATCTGCAAAACGTCGCCATCACCGGCGATGGTACCATCGACGCGCGCGGCCAAATCTGGTGGAAGATGGTCAAAGGACACAAAGAAATCCCCCGCCCTCGCTTGTTGCGCTTAGTGAATTGCCAGCACGTTCGCATCTCCCATCTCACATTCACGAATTCCCCGATGTGGACCATCGCCCCGCTGGCCTGTGACGACGTGACCATTGACGGCATCAAAATCGAAAATCCGCAAAATTCTCCCAACACTGACGGCATCGATCCCGATTCCTGCAGCAATGTGCGTGTCTCCAACTGCACGATCAACGTCGGCGATGACTGCGTTGCGATCAAGGCCGGCACCGAAACCGATGGTCGAGTCTCACATACGCCGTGTCAGAACATCAGCTTTACCAATTGCACGATGTTCCACGGCCACGCTGGCATCGCGCTCGGCAGCGAAACCACCGGCTGGATTCGCAATGTCGTCGTTTCCAATTGCATTTTCGTCGGTACAGATCGTGGCCTGCGTTTCAAAAGCCGTCGTGGCCGTGGCGGGGGTATCGAAAACTTTTCCGCCGACAACATCATCATGGATGGCGTGCTCTGCCCCATTGCCATCAATCTTTTCTACGCGCCCGGCTCTTCCAAGGATAACCCTCGAATCACCGAGCAAACCACCGCGTTTCCCGTGGACGCCGGCACGCCGCGCTTCAGCCAACTTCGCTTTGATAATATTCTGGCGCGCAACGCCAAATATGCCGCCGCATTCATATATGGCTTACCCGAAGCGCCTGTCGATGATGTGATTTGCCGCAATGTCTCGTTCTATATGGATCCAACTAACACTCAGGCCGGCGAGCCCGAAATGTTTCCCCACGCTCCGAAAGTTGCCCGCGCAGGGTTGATCATCCAAAATGTAAATCATCTGACCCTCGCTGACTGCCAGATATTCGATCAAGTCTCCGCCGCCATCACATTGCACAACGCCAACGACGTCTCCATTCGCGGCTGTATGTCGAAAGCCCCGAGTTCGATCCAAGCCGATGCAACCAGTCACGTGCAAGCGAATACAAACAACACGAATCTCACTTTACAAATGCAGAAATGAAAAGTTCTTGTCCCCTCGCCCGGTACTCCGGGAGAGGGCTAGGGTGAGGGCATTCGCGCGGTGAGCGTGAACTCAAGAATTATATTGATTGACTAATGCCCTCACCCCGACCCTCTCCCGGAGTACCGGGCGAGAGAGTAAAACCTTGCAGGGGCGTAGTTATGCGGTGGATGCATAATCCTCTGCAGTGTGGGCGAGGGGGAGTGTGCCACCGTATTAAGTTGTTCCTTTTTTCCTAAACATTTCGCGGGACTTTATTTCTTCCTCCCCGCCGGCCGCACCGCGCGAAACGATCCCGGCGTGCGCCCCAATTTATCCTTGAAAACCGCGTTCATATATGATTGCGTGCCAAACCCCGCCTGCTGCGCAATGACTTTCAATTCCAGATTCGTTTCGCTCAACAATTCCATCGCGCGATTCAATCGCAAGCGCACCATTTCATTATTGATCGACCTCCCCACAAACTTGCGAAATCGCCGCTCCAGCACGCTGCGCGACAGCGGCACCTGCCGCACTACATCATCCACGCTGATATGCTCGCATGCATTATCTTTCAGATAGCGTAGCGCTTTCACCACCGCCAGATCGTCCGCAATCACATCCGTCGATCCGCGCGTGCGCACGCCGCCTGGCTCGATATACACCGGCCCCTCCGGCGGCGCCTGCCCCGCCATCATCCGATCCAATAGCGCTGCTGCTTCATAGCCGCGCTGCTCATCGTTGATAATCACGCTCGACAGAGGCGGCACGGCGATCCGGCAGATCGGCTCGTCATCATCTGCTCCGACAATCCCCACATCCCGCGGCACTGAAATCTTCTGCCGCTGACACGCCTCGAGCAACTGCTGCCCCATCATGTCATTCGTTGCCATGATCCCCACCGGCTTGGGCAATCCTTTGAGCCATTCCATCAACATATTGTGCTGATCCTCCCAGCTCTCATCGCCATCTCCTCCCGCGACAGGCACCGGCATCTGCAGCACATTGCTGGGAATTTTTTTCTCCGCCAGCGCTGCCTCAAATCCCTCGCGCCGCTCGGTCGACCAGAACTCTCCCAGATATTCGCAGAACGCCAGATTAAAAAATCCTCGCTCCAGCAGATGCTCCGCCCCCAGCCTGCCGACGGCGCGGTTATTCGTATAAACCTCGGGTATGCCGGCGAGGCGATGTCCTCCCATCGCATCGACTACGGGAATTCCTCGCCGCACAAATAGCTTCCGATCCAGATCCTTCACCGAGGTAATGATTCCATCGCCTTTCCAGCTGCGCAGCCATTCCGGCAGCGAGCTGGCATTGCCAAACGGCTGCAGATAAACCGCCCATCGCTCATGCTCCTGAATATAGCGCGCAATCCCGCTGAGCATGCGCCGTCGCGAAGCCACCGCCAGTTCCACGACGAGCGCCACATGTCTGATAATCGCTTTAGGTTGAGCCATATAACCGAGCTGACTGGAAATCTAAAACAACAGTCCGAAAAACGCAACAGTACCTTATTGTTAACTCGGAAAAATAGGATATTTTCTTAGTTAAGGGGTTGCCCAAACAATCCCTTCACATTTATCGAGAAATCGGCGGTTTCGGCATACGCTTGCTGACAAACGGAGTTGGAAACATGAATCAGGTCAAAAAAGCATTCACGCTGGTGGAATTGCTGGTTGTGATCGGCATCATCGCGCTGCTGATCAGCATTCTGCTTCCCTCGCTGCACAAAGCGCGCGATCAGGCGCAAACTATCCAGTGCGCCTCAAACCTCAAGCAACTCTACAACGCAACGGTTTTGTACAGTGATATGTTTAACGGATATTGCCTGCCGGACCGCGCATCGTCGGGATCATCGTGGCAATACTACTGGTGTGGAAGCCAAACCCTCGGGGCAGCACTCGGGTTCAAACCTTCTCAGGTCGGCAGCGGCACTGACGTCAGCGGAACCAGCGTCACGATCCAGGAAGCCCAGACGATGGAGCACATCGCCAAATTCCTCTGGTGCCCCGCATCCAATCGTACAGAAAATCTGAACAACTCAGTCTTCTCCGTCGATTACACGTACAACCAGAACTTTGGCGACAGTCGCGCTTACACGTGGGACCAGAGCGGAGGAAGCAGCACGTACAACGCCGGCTACGCCACTGCTCTTACCTTCAAGCGCTGGAATCAGGTTCCGCAAAATGTGATCGTGGCATGTGACGCCAATGCGCCGATTCAAAATGACGACCAGCATTTTGATTACGTGGAAGATCTCACTTACAAAAAGGAAAAAGGCGGAGCGCCCCACGCAAATCACACCAAGGGCAACGTGCTTATGCAGGACGGAACCGTTCATCTGATCCGAATCTGGACGCCTCCCGTTGGCACCTATTGGAACGGGAACAATTTCACCACCAATGTCACTTCCAGCACCGACCCCAATCTGTACACCGACATCGTCGATCCATCGAGTTCCAATAAATTAGGCGAATGGATGGTCATGTCCCCAGGCCATCTGGACCCAACCTGCACGATTAACAAAGTGACCGATCCAGATGAGGTCTGGCAGCGGTATCGCAACTACCCATTTATGAGTAAATAGTCTGAGCGGGTGAAGAAAATGGGGTATAGTTCAATCTGGAGGAAGATATGAAAGTGTTCGATTCTCGGCACCAAATGAAATTGGCTCTTTGTACGGCCGTCCTTTCTATTTGCGGGTTGGGGATTCAGGCAGTCCGTGCGGATTATGACTTCATCGGCGGTAACTCCGCCAATAACGCCAACGGCACGGAAACCAATTTTTTTGCTTCAGACGGCTGGGTCAATACCGGAGCCAGCCCCGCATATGCAGTTGGTGGCCCGCCACCCAGCGGAACCGATCCTGCTGGAGGAACTACATCAGCCACGATCAACTTCAATACCGGCGTTACCGACACCGGTGCTATCTTTGATCCGGTCAATCAAAATCCCAGCGCCACGCTTTTTGCGACTAATGGCAAGGTCTACATCGACTCCAACAACAGCGGCCCGGGCAGCACCAGCGGAACCACATATTCACAAACCTATCCGAATAATCCCTACACCACTGTCCAGCCAAATTATTTAGAGATCGACAGCGGTGAATTTCATATCAACGGCACCGGCAGCGCCAGCATTTTGATCGTCGGTCGCAGCGGCCCCGGAACGCTCATCATCAATGGCGGAAATCTTACCGACGATAACGTCATCCAGGTTGGTGGCGACAGCAGCAACGTCGCGCAGACCGGCACGATCACCTATGAGAGCGGTGTGCTGAGTTCCGGCTTCGGTTCCAGCCCCGGCAGCAGTCCCGGAATCCGTCTGGGCAACGGTCTCGGTTGCACTGGCAATTTCGTCGACTACAACGACGGCCCGGGCAACATCACCGTCAGTGGCTTCTACGTCTCGTATGAGGCGGGTGGCACTGGTAGCACCGGCAACGTCGCGTTCCATTACGACAACGGCGGCGTGATGCCCATTCAGGTGCACAACAGCACCGCCAACGCCCAACTCTCCATTCGCAATTCCGCCACGCAGTCGTCGCGCTTGAGCCTGGACTTGGATTCCAGCCCGACCATGACACTGGTTGGTGGCGTCGAAGTTCCCCAGAACCTCGGCCTATTTAGCGATGACGAAATCACCGGTATCAGTGGAGATTCCAAAGATTTTTTCGATCCGACTGGCACCACCGATCTAGCCGAAGGCACTGCCATCACCGAGCGTGCCCCCAATGGTTACACCGATACCTGGGACATCAGCTACCAGGGTAAAATTAATTTCAGCGACACCGCCACCTCCTCCATCTCCAGCATCACCGGCCCGAATAATCTGCTGGGCGATTCCACCACAGGCGGGACCGATGTTGTCCTCATGGGCGTTAGTGCAATCGCCCCAGTCGTTGGCGACGCCAATGGCGACGGGATAGTTAACACGCTGGATGAGTCGATTCTTGAGCAGAACCTGGGCAAAAGCGTTACTGGCGGATACGCCGCAGCTGATTTCAATGACGACGGCATCGTCAACGCCGACGACGTCGCCATCTTTCAGTACGGCGTGGCTCTCTATGATTCCTCGCACCCCACCTCGGCCCCCGAACCCGCCGCCCTGGCCGTACTCGCAGCGTTCCCACTTTTAGCAGCGCGTCGCCGCAGATAATCGTCTACCTCCCTGGCGGCGGCTCGTCTAACGGCGAACCGCCGCCTTTTTTTTATCATGATCAAAAAGAATATTGCCACCGATAGGGCACCGATGAACACCGATAAATGCAATTGCAGAATGCAGATGGATGAATGCAGAATAGAAAACGATCTTCCGGATATTCATTCTGTATTCTGCAATCATCAATCTGCACTATTATCGGTGTTCATCTGTGCCCCATCGGTGGCTAAATTGATTTTTGTTTTTTCGCTCTGTTTTCTAACGCTGCATTCACTCGCAGCCTCCCATAAAACTTTCTCCATCACCGACTACGGCGCCGTCGGCGACGGCAAAACCCTCAACACCGAATCCATCACCAAAGCCATCGCCGCGTGCAAAGCTGCCGGCGGCGGCGAACTGCTCGTCCCAGAAGGCAAATTTGTCACCGGCCCGCTTACCTTTTGCAGCAATCTCGATCTCCACCTCGACGGCACGCTTCTGCTCAATAACGACTTGACCAATTATCCCCTCACCAAAAACGGCCGCTGCCAGGACGGCTTTTCCTTCGATCATTGCCACGACATCTCCATCACCGGCCACGGCATCATCGACGGCCAGGGCCAGGTCTGGTGGGAGAAATATCACAAGCGCAATGGCGAAGCGCCTGCCGCATCGCCTCAATTTCCACATCGTCCTTACTTAGTGGCGATCAAAAATTGCCAGCGTGTCGTAATCGAAAACATCACGCTGCAAAATTCCCCGATGTTCCATCTCGTGCCTCAGGGCTGCGAAGATGTAACGATTCGCCACATCACGATTCATTCCCCGGTAGATTCTCCCAACACTGATGGCATCGACCCCGCCGGCCGAAATTTCACCATCACCAACTGCACCATCGACACCGGCGACGACTGCATCGCCATCAAGCCCACCGGCAATACCTTCACTCCCAGCTGCGATAACTTCCAAATCAGCAACTGCACCTTCCTCCACGGCCATGGCATGTCCATCGGCGGCCAAACCTCCGGCGGTCTTCGCCATCTGCATGTCCACGATTGCACCTTTGATGGCACCGATGCCGGCATCCGCATGAAAGCCCCGCGCGGCGCCGGTGGCCTCGTCGACGACCTTATCTACGACAACCTCACCATGAAAAACGTCAAGGTTGCTATCCTCATCACCAGTTATTATCCCCGCATTCCCAGGCAGCCCGAAAACGACCCCGCCCAAAAACTCTCCAAGCTCACCCCCATGTGGCGGCACATCCACATCAGCAACGTCATTGCGACCGATAGCCAGATCGATGCCCAAATCATCGGCCTCCCCGAAATGCCCGTCGATGATGTCACCTTAACCAACGTCAATCTCTCCGGCCAGCACGGCATGCAGATCGTGCACGCCAAAAAAATCCACTTTGAAAATTGTCATATTCAAGCGAGTCAAGGCCCAATCGTTGACGCGCACGATGCCGAGATAACCGGATTGGAAGAAAAATGATTCAGCATTTATGTAGGGGCGGCTTTAGCCGCCCATTTATTATTCGGTCGGCTAAAGCCGACCTACATAAATTATTTTAATCGCCTGCGTTTATGCGTTTTGAAAAGTTAGAAAATCGCCGCCTGCTTTCGATTGCTCTGCCGAGCATTCCCGGCGGCACATTTCTTGTCACGAGTTACGGCGCTGTCGCCGACGGCGCCACCAATAACGCCACCGCTATTCAGGCCGCCATCACCGCCGCTACCAAAGCCGGCGGCGGCACCGTCGAATTTCCCGCCGCCACCAAGTCCTACGAGTCCGGCCCTCTTAATCTCGCCAGCAATATCAATTTCCAAATCGACGCCGGCGCTGAGCTCCAGGCCATTCCTTATTCGTCCTACCCCAATGCCGGTAAAACTTCGGTCACCAATTTCATCACCGCCAAAAATCTCTCCAATTTCGAAATCACCGGCAGCGGCACCATCGATGGCAATGGAAGCGCCTGGTGGACCGCCTACAACGCCAACAATGCTATCGCCCGCCCTCGCCTGATCCAGATCACCAATTGCAACACGATTCTCGTTCAGAATGTGACGCTGCAAAACCCCGCGATGTTCCACCTCTATTTCGACAATACCAATACGGTCACCATCAACGGCATCACCATCAATACTCCCGCCACCTCTCCCAACACCGACGGCATCGATCCCGCCGGCCAGCATTACCTGATTGAGAACTGCTCCATTTCCGATGGCGATGACAACATCGCCATCAAACCCGAAGATGTCTTCTGCGGCGATATCACCATTTCCAATTGCTTCTTCGGCGTCGGTCACGGCCTTTCCGTCGGCGGCGAAACCAACGATGGCCTGAATGGCCTGACCGTCACCAACTGCACCTTCTACGGCACCACAGCCGGCATTCGCCTCAAAGCCGCCCGCGGCGAAGGCGGTCTCGTGCAAAACTGCACCTACTCCAACATCACCATGACCGATGTCGAGTACCCCATCAACATCAACAGCTATTACAACATCGGCTCGGTTCCCACAAACCCGCAAGACCCCGCGCAAACTGTTACCGCTCTGACCCCCATCTGGCAAAACATCACCATCACCGGCGTCACCAGCACCTGGGACACCACCGGCGGCGAATATACCAATTCCTACTGCGGCATCATTTGGGGACTCCCCGAAGAAACCATCAATAATGTTACTCTCACCAACGTTAATCTTACCGCCAAATATGGGCTCGATGTCGATCACGTCCGTAATCTTGCCTTCGACGTGACTTCCCATTTCAACGCTGCCTCCACCAACAGCCTGATCTCCACCAATACCGCTTCCACGCCCTACGATGCCACCATTTCCGAATTTGCCAACATCTCTGGCGACAACCAATCTGGCCGCGTAGTCACCGCCGGTTCGCTGCTCGATTATTTTTCCAACAACACATTGCAGGCCGCGATCAATCCCGCATTGCTCACCGGCTTTGCAATCTATCCCTCCGGAGATAACGACACAGTCACCCTCGATTATTCCGCTGGCAATTTTCCGCTGCCCGTTTCTATCGACGCAGCCGCCTTATCCGACGACAGCACTCTCGCTCTTCTCGGGGCATCATCGAGCGATCCTTTCACCATCACGCCCTTGCAAATCACTCACACCGCCTCCACCGTCGCCTTGGCGAACATCTCCGCATTCAATCTTTCAACTGGCACATTTACCCTCGCAGCAGACCTCAATAATGCATCCCTGCAAGTCGGCAACAACGCCACTGCGGAAATGCAAACCGATCAACATCTGAGCAATTTGAGTTTCTCCAGCAACGGAACCCTGGCGATCGGACCCAACACGATTTATCTGGCCCAAACCGGCCCCGCCGCCGACGCCAGCATTTTCCGCCTTCTCCAAGCTTCTCACAACGCCAATTGGAATGGCCCCGGCATCACCAGCAATTCCACTGTCGGCTATTACGACAACAACTCCCAAATCCTCATACGTCAAGCCGTCCCCGGCGACGCGAACCTCGATGGCACAATTGACTCCGACGATCTCTCTCTGATCATGCTAGGCCAGGTTGAGAACAAGACCGACTGGTTCTTCGGCAATTTCAATTACGACGCGCAAGTCAACGCCGATGACTGGTCCTTACTTCAGAAATTCGTGGCGTTACAAAACGCCCCCGCGCAACCAACCGCCATAATCTCAACTCCCGTTCCCACCGGCAGAGCCGGGCCGTCCCCGGCCCGAGCCAACCAGAACGCCATTGCTGCGCAATTCAACGACAAAACAACCCCGCTATTCAATAGCGAAGCAGAACTACTCAACAGCAATTCAGAGATTTTATAAACCTTCTGCTTCTGCGAGTGGAAAGAAATGCATCTCGTAGGGGCGG
>DASXDR010000183.1:0-12288 GCA_036490535.1 Tepidisphaeraceae bacterium
CGCTGGTGATGGGGCTGATGTACAACATCAATAATGGTGAAGAGGCGGCCGCGGTGAATCCAGCATCCACCATGCGCCAATTCTTCGCCATCTTCCTCAAGCCCAGCACGATTGTGCTGCAAATCATCGTAGCGCTGACGACTGTCGTGGCTGGCGTAGGGATTCTGGTGTCGATCTATAATTCGGTCTCGGCAAGATTGCGCGAGATCGCGATCCTGCGTGCGCTGGGGGCGACGCGGGTGCGAATTCTGACGCTTATTTGCGTCGAAGCGGGACTTATCGGACTCATCGGCGGATTTTTGGGGCTCGTGGCGGGGCATCTGCTGGGATTTTTTGGATCGATCGCGCTGAATAATATGATTGGCGAGGGGTTTAATTGGGTGGCCACGGATCAGTGGGAATGGCTATACTTATTAGCGGTGGTCGTGCTGGCGGTGCTGGCAGGATTGGTCCCGGCGATGAAAGCGTATCGGACGCCCGTCGCCACGAATCTGGTGGCGGCATAGTAAGTTTAACAGTTGCACTGACGTGTCACCGCCGGTTTTGAAAATTGGTAATTAATGTAGGGGCGGCTTTAGCCTCCCGATTGATGTTTACGGGCGGCTAAAACCACCCCTGCAAGAACTCAAGACCCAGCCCAAGAGCCGGGGCTAAACGTGATGAATTTATGATGCGTAAATGGAACGGTTTTTTGGTGGCGATGTTGTTTGTGGCGACACCTTTGATTGCCCAGACCACCCGGCCTTTGGATCAGCAGAGCGCGATTAATTTGATTGCGCAGGAGGCGTTTACGCGCGGGCAGTATGCGACTGCATTGCCATTGCTCGAGAAGTTGGCGATTCAGTTGAAGGGTCAACCGGACCAGCTCGAGCCGATCCAGGAACAGATTCGGGTTTGCCAGCGGAATCTGGGAGCCAATCCGCAGCCTGCGCCAGTGATACCTCCGACGGGGGCGAACCCGGGCGATCCGCCCATGACCGCGGCAACGCGGATTCCACATCCCAAGCCGGCGGCAGGGCAGGTGCAGACGATGTCGATCAAGGAGCTGGGGAATTTTGAATATGACCCGGATAAGGGCGGCGGAATTCCCAAAGATGTCTATGGCCTTTCGGGATCGGACATCAAATTGACCGGGTTCATGATTCCGATGGATTCAGCCGACCGGATCACGCAGTTTGCCCTGGTTCCCAGCTTGTTTGCCTGTTGTTTCGGCCAGCCCCCGCAGATTCAGCATACGATTGTGGTGAATTGCCCCACAGGCAAAGCGGTGGCATATTATCCAGACCAGATCAGCGTGGAAGGGACCCTCAAAGTCGACGAGCAGAAGGAAGATGGATTTATTGTGTCGATCTTTCAGTTAAAGGCCCAGAGTATTCGGCCGGCGCAGTGAAAAAAGGAAGGCTGAAGGACGAGGGATGAAGGATGAAAAAGTCAGGAACCACGGAACAAGTTCCGCGGCTTTAATTTTTTCATCCTTCATCCTTCCTTCATCCTTATGCGACTATGACCACAGCACCCGTTGAAACATCTTCGTCGTCATCGTTTCTGCAGAAGATTAATTTCCGCATCATCATCTTCGCGGTAGTGGTGCTGGCGATTGTGGGCTTTCCCGTTTACATCTACGTTGACTCGGTGGTTTCAGGCGGGATTCATAAGCATGGCGGATATTTTGAAGCTGACTTAAAAGCAATGAGCGATTTTCCGTTCGATCAGCAGAACGGGACGCAAGATGATGTTCCTGCCAAATGGCGGCAGCTCGATGGCAAGCGCGTCGAAGTAGTCGGCCAAATCTGGGCCCCCGAAATGGCCTCCCCGGCTTTGAGTCATTTTGAATTGTGTTATTCGATCGCCAAATGCTGCTTCAATGGCCCGCCGCAGATTCAGCATTTCGTGCAGGCCCGCGCGGCGCATGGCTATGTTTATTATTCGGATGGCTTGGTGAAAGTAAGCGGGATCATGCACGTGCGCGTGCTGCATGATGGGGGGAAGGTAACGCAGGTGTATTCGATGGATGTGGACAAAGCCGAGCCGATGTGAGAGTTAGCTGCAAGTAAAGCATGCGATGTGACGCATTCCAGTAAAATTTAAAGCTCCCATTTTTTAGAGCCTGTAAGAGCATTTCTCTTCTCTTTCGCCTGCTTCACGCTATAGTCGGTAGACAATATCTGCCAGTTTGCGGTTTAAGCGAGGAGGTTTTGTGGGAGCATTGGGATTTTTTGGAATTGTGGCCGCTGCCGCAGTGGTGGCAGTTGGGCCGCTGGCGCACGGACAATCGTTTCAGATTGTTAAAATTGCCGATACGAGCACAGCGATTCCGCTAATCGGCGATGCGTTCACGAGATTTAGCGTGCCCAGCGGGTTCGCATTTGTCGGCCAGAGCGATAATGGTTTTAGCGGTGTTTATGAATATGTCACCGGTTTTCCCAGTGGCTCGATGATCGATACGCTCGCCAGTACGGACATGACGGCTTCCGGATTCGCTGCAGGCGTTGATTACGCTGGTTTTTCGAGCGTGTCAGACGGCGCGTTTGTTCAATCTTTTATCGCAACGACCACCATAGGCGTTACAGCGGTGTATAGCGACCCAGCTAAACCTGTATTGATCGCTGAGACTGGAGAAAGTTCGAGTTCGGGGATTGTTTTCAATAGTTTCACGAATGTGTCGGGCACTTACGATAACAACACGGTTACTGCTACTGGCGAATTTCTTTCCAACGCGGGCATCTATTTTTTTTCGATCGGCGGCGGCGTGAGACTGACGCAGGAAGCCACCACGACTCCGCCATCCTCTTTTTCCGATTTAGGACAGCCGAATTTTAAGGCCGGGTATGGAGGCGCCACTATTTTCGGTGTGGGAAGTACGATTCAATCCATGCGCGCAACCAGTAATGGCGTGCAGGGAATTTACTACAGTGCGCCCAATGGTCCTAGCGCGACGCCTGGCGCCTTCACAAAACTGGTCGACACCACGAGCCAGGTTCCCGGCGGCGCTGGTGATTTCACCAGCTTTGGCGATCCAGCAGCCAATAATTCGGATCTGGTATTTACCGCGCACTACAACCAGAATGGAAGTGATCAACAGGGAATCTTTGCGTTGGGAAATTATCTCTACGATAACGGTGGCAATGCTCCATCGCTGACCTTGGAGGAACTTGTTGCCAGCGGAGCGGTCGCTCCCGGATCGGGCGGAGCGCATTTCGAGGATTTTCTCGCGGTTACTCCGAACGGAACGTTCCTGGCGGATTTAGATAACGGGACCCAGGGGATTTACCGTTTGGGAGGAGAGCCGGACTTCTCGATCAACAGCTCGGTCAGTGAAGTAATCGATACGACCGATCTGTTAGGCGGAAAGGCTATCACGAGTTTCGGGCTTTCTAATGAGGGAGATGAATATGAGGACGGAGGAACGTCTTTCCTCGTGAATTTTGCTGATGGGTCGCAAGGGATTTATTATTTTCTGGTTCCCGAACCGGGGACGTTATCTGTATTGGGCGTTTTCGCTATGTTGGTGAATCGCAAGCGAAAGGCGCTGTAAAAGTTAAATCTATTTGCGCATTGGATCACTGTTGAAGAGAAGCCCACGGAATAGGTTCCTCGGGCTTTTTTTCAACGATTCAGGTTTCGATGTCCATCCCTATGTCTAGCGCCGGGGCGGAATGAGTTAGAGCACCAATGGAAATTCGGTCGACGCCGGTTTCGGCGATGGAGCGGACGGTTTCGAGGGTGATGCCGCCGGAGGCTTCGAGGTGAACTTTAGAGTTGGCGGCATTGCGCAGGCGCACGGCTTCGGACATGCGGGGGCAGTCCATGTTATCCAAGAGGATTACGTCGAGATCGGGGACATTGAGAACTGCACGGAATTGATCGAGCGTGTCGACTTCGACTTCGATCATGCGCTTGGGGTCTTCGCTGCGGGATTGAGCGACGATTTTGGAGAGATAAGCAGAAAGCTCTTTCGGGGAAAGGCCAGCGAGGTGGTTGTCTTTGACGAGCAGGCCGTCGTAGAGACCCATGCGGAGATTTATTCCTCCGCCGGCGCGGACGGCGTATTTTTCCAGTAAACGATAACCCGGCAATGTCTTTCGCGTGTCATAGATTTTGGCTTTGGTGCCTTCGATGCGGCGGACGTAGCGGTTGGTGAGCGTGGCGATGCCGGAAAGATGTTGGAGGAAATTAAGGATCACGCGCTCGGCGGAGAGCAGCGGGCGCACGGGGCCGCGGATGCGCAGGAGCGGGGTTTGGCGGGCGTCGGAGTAGCGGGCTTCGATGATTTCCATGTGGAAGCCGGGGATTTGCTCAACGCGCAGGCGTTCATCGTAGGTTCGGCAGATCATTTCGACGATTGGTAAACCGCAGGTGATACCGACGCCGCGCTGCATGAGCGTGGCGACGGAGACTGTCTCTTCAGGCATAAGCAGGCGGCTGGTAACGTCGTCGTTGTTCGGGCCGAGATCTTCAGATTTAGCGAGCTGAATGAGCGGGCGAAGCTGGTCATAGGCGGGGAAGGTTAGCATGGAGAGATTGTATGCGTAGAAATGGGGAATGACGAAAGAGCGAACGACAAATGACGAATCAATTTCGAATGAGCGAATGATCGAAACAGTCTCTCGCAAATATTTAGCGGCGCGTCCGAAGGACCGCGCTGGGGTGCGATGGATAACGCGGTGCTACGCACGCGCCGCTAAATATTTCGCGGAAAATGTGGTGAATTGATCGAACGGTTCAACGAATTGTTACTTACGGCTTTGAAGGAAAGAGACCACAGCGGATTCATGCGCGGCCTTCGGGTCATGTAATTTTTGCAATGCATCCAGGAGCAATTCGTGAGCGCGAGGATCATACGGATTGATCCAGACCGCGCGCAGAGCAAAGGTGTGCTCGTTGGCGGGATCGTTCAGATCGCGATAAAGGCCAGCGATGGCTTTGGCATAGCGATTGTCCTTAAGCGAAAGATTATCGAGGATGGCGAGTTCGGCGATGGCGTGAATCTGGTCGTGAAGCTGGAGATACAGGCCGGCCAGTCGCTTGTGCGGGAGTTCATCCATGGGGCGAAGAGCAGCAATTTTTTTCCAGATGAGCAGAGCCTGGGAAAAATCCTGTTCGTTGATCAAGGTCTTGGCCTGGGCGCTCAGGGCATCATATTGAGCGTCGCTTGCGGGATCGTAACCCCACGTGGAGATTTGCTGCCTGGTCCACGTCGTGAATTGATGGAAGAATTCAATGTCATCGATCCCAAGGGAATTTTTGAAAACCTGGGATTCGGTTTCTCCACGCCGATAGCCATCCATCATTTTCAGGATCGCGCCCCAGCCCCAGTTTTTCGTATCGCGAATGTGCTGGCAGATCCAATACGACTCGGCGTAGGCGAGTTGGCGATCGATCGGGCGCTTGGGGCGGACAAAAGCCCAGGTTAATTGCTGAATCGAAAAGAGCTGATTTTGCTTAACCGCCTGGTAGATCATCGGCACCCATTCCCAGCGCAGCGGCGTGCCTTCTTCCAATGTCGCTAATCCTTCGGTCATCCAATGGCTGATGCGATTGTCGGTTGCTGACAGCGTGACCGTGTGCGTGAATTCATGGTGCAGCACTTCCGCCCAATTGAAATTACCAAGCGTCTCGGTCCCCTCGCGCGGAGCGACCAGGGCGATGACCCGGCCCGTGCTTGCCCCCACGGTGCCGATCCATGGCGTACCAGTGGTGCGAACGGAGAATTCAGCATGCGTGGGGAAGACTTCGATAAAGGTTTTGACCGCGGGTTCGTGGGCGAAGGTGCGGCACACCTGCGGGTACATCGATTCGAGATAAGTGGGGAGATAATCCGCGAGAATCGAATCTGTTTTAGCATCATAAGAAACGACGAAATGCGCGGATTCTTTTTTGGAGAAATGATCCAGATCATCCAGCAGGCGAAGATAATTTGCCGTGCGCAAATCATAAGGATCCATCGCATGCGCCGCGGTAAGCGTGATGCGCGCACTCGCCTCATCGCCGCTCTGGGTATACAGCAACCCCAGCGCATTCTGCGGCTCACTCCACCAGGGAGCGCGGGCGATCGCCGTTTTGTACATGGATTCCGACTCGGGATATTGGCGCATCGCGGCAAGCTGGTCGCCGAGTTCCTGATAGGCCGTCGCGTCGTTCGGGGCAAATTGATTGAGCTGGGCGAGAATCTTCTTCTCTTCAGCCTCGTTGAGTTCCAGAGCCGCAGCGGAGGCGGCGAGGCTCAGGGCTTCGATGTTATGGGGGCGCTCAGTGAGAACGCGCTGGAGGATAACGTCGGAATCGTGCGGACGCTGCTGGCGCAGGAGCGAGCGGGCTTCGAGCAAATCAGCGGTGATGGAATGCGGATTGACGCCGCGGATTCTGGCGATGGATTTATCAGCGGAATCGAAATCGAAATTCGCCAAGGCCATGCGGCCATCAAGATCGAGAGCGTGCTGATTATTAGGATTGGCGGCCAGCGCGGCTTGGAGTTCTTCGCCGGCCTCTTTTTCCTGGTCGTGGGCTAGAAAATATTCCGCAGCGGCGAGATGGGCCGGCCAATATTCGCGGTCAATCACGTCATAACTGCGGACAAACAGATCGAGCAGGCGCTGATGCAGCGAAGGATCGTGTGCATAGGAACCATTCAAGATGGCAAGACGATTCAGCGCTCGACCAATCGTGACCACATCAGCAGCATTGGCGAAGATCGGATCATCCGGATTTTGTTGCCAGCGATCGAGAAATTTATTATCGGTGAACCAGGAATACGCAGTTCTGGCGGCATCGAGATCGGAAAGGTCTTCGCAGGATTGACCTAGGAGATAATGCGCGGGGATGGATTGGGGATGCGCTGGGAGATAAGAGGTTAAGAGTGTGCGCGCTCGGTCGGGCTGATAAGTGTCGAGAAAGATTTGCGCCGATTCGATCTGGGCATCGGATTTATTGGCTATGAGGGCTATCGCTGCATCGACTTGGCCCGTGGCGGCAAGGCACTGGGCGCGAATGAGATTGGCGGCATCAGAGCTATCACCGGATAGCGCGGCCAAGCTCTGAGAATATTGGCCATGAAAGGCAAGGTTCTGGGCCCGCTGCTCAGTAGACCAATAAGCCGGAACGGGCTGCGTGGTTGCCGCAATGGTCTGAAAAGAAAACACAGATAGGAAGATTGAGGCAAAAACACAATTGGCGGATTTAAGAGAGATCATCGGGTTTGGGGATTATAGGATTGGCGATGGATCATTACATTGGGACCATGACCGATCCGGACCGAGCGCGGCGACTGATTCTGGAGCATGGCTGGAATTCCACCGCCTATCAGATTCTTAATCCCGGGATCGAGCATTGGTTTCATCCGAGCTTGCCGGCAGTCATTGGCATGGTTCGCGAGCGCCATAGATGGATTGCCGGGGGAGCGCCGGTCTGTTCGCTGGCGGATTTGCCGAGCGTGGCGGCGGATTTTGAAAAGGCCGCGGAGCGTGACGGGTGCAAGGTCTGTTATGTCTGTGCCGCCCAGCGATTGCGAGATTTGTACGCGAGGTCAAATTCCCATTCGCTGATTACGATCGGGGCGCAGCCGGTGTGGAACCCGAACAACTGGGAGGGGATTGCGCGAAAGTTTGCATCGGTGCGCACGCAATTAAATCGGGCTAAAAATAAACGCGTGGAAATCATTGAATGCGCGGCAGAATTGGCGTCGCCGGGCGCGGATTTGCGGGCGTGCCTGGCGGATTGGCTGTCGCATCGGCATTTTCCGCCGCTGCGTTTTATGACGGAGCCGGACACGCTGGATGGGGTATTGGCGGATCGCCTGTTGTGGGTGGCCGTGCGCGAGAATCGAGTGATTGGATATCTATTGGCCTCGCCAGCGCCGCAGCGGAATGGATATCTCCTCGAGCAAATCGTGCGAACGTACGATGCCCCCAATGGAACGGCAGAGTTATTGATCGACGCTGCGATGCGGTCACTTACTGTGCGCAACTGTGAATATGCCACGCTGGGCTTGGTCGCACTGGCGCAGCATGCGGGGGATGATTTGGCGGTTAATCCCTTTTGGCTCAGGGCGCTGCTGGGATGGGCGCGGGCGCATGGGAGCCGTTTTTATAATTTTCGCGGATTGGAAGCATTTCGATTGAAATTGCATCCGGAGAAATGGGAGCCAATCTACGCGATATCGAATGAGGCGAGATTTTCGGTATACACGCTGCACGCGATCGCGGCGGCATTTTGTACCGGCTCGCCGGTGGTCGCGTTGGGCAAAGCACTGGTGATGGCGGTGGGGCAGGAGGTGAAGTGGATGAGAGAAAAGGTTTTTTGATGATGAAAATGCGAATGACGAAATTCGAATGATCCCGATTTATCGGGAACGAATCAAACTCGAATGATCGAATGTTCGAAAGATTTCCTGCTAGAGCGGTGCGCGTATTCGTATAGCGTAACTATATCGTTTACTTAAGGTTTTCTGTGGTCGCGAAGCGACCACGCCGCTACAACAAATCGCGCTCTGCTCTAATATTTAGCGGCGGTGCATAGCACAGCGTTGGGTTGCGATGTTCAACGCGGTCCTTCGGACGCGCCGCTAAATATGGCGCGGGTTTGATCATTTGAACATCCGTCATTTTATTTTCTGGCTCAGCAAATTTGCACGCATTGCATGTTGAGCAATGTGGCGAGCTTGTGGAGCTTAGCACCGATATGACCAACGCCGACGGCGCAGTGGTGGGCAGGGCCGTGTTTGGTCCATTCGTTTACGAAGGCGCGAGCGCCGATGGAGAAGCGGTAGCGTGAGTTGGTATTGCCGATCTGGAGAATCGGGCCGGGGACGGATTCGGCGTGGGCGGTGAGGAGTTTCAGCGAGCCGTCGACGGTTTCGACGACGGAGAGCAGCGTGACTGGTCCATGCCGCACGGACATTTCCACAGATAGACCGCGGCCGACTTTGCCGTGATAGACCGCGAGCGGCCGCACCTTGGTTTTACCCTGGGCGATAGCGATATGGCCTGGCCCATCATGGCCCATCAGCACAATGTCGTCATTAAAATCCATGGCGTAGTATTCGGTGAAGGAACCGCCGATACCGAAGGTGTCGAGGATTTTCATGGCCTGGACATTTTTGACTTCATATTCTCCGGCGACAGGGATGCCGCGCGCGGTGAGCAGCGAGGTGCCAAGGATAATCGAGCTGATGGCGTCCTCGGCTTCGCCGTGGCCTGAATAGTAATAGGCCATGGAACCGAGATTGTGATTACCAACTAATTGATCGAGAGCGACAGAGGTGCGGGCGGCGCGCTCGAGTTCAGTGGGGGAGCAATCGGTTTGGATATCGAAGGCATCGTGGAAATGAGTGACGCGGTCGGCGATTTGCTCAGGGGTGACATCGTGGCGCAAGGCGGCGAGTTCGTCGATTTCGAGCATTTCAATGTGGCCGCCGAAATAGGCACATTGGCGAGTGAGATCGGTGTAGATATCGAGCATGCCGCCGTAATAATGCCCCATCAGGCCCATGCGATTGTGCGACATCGCCCCAGCCACGCGGGCGGCGTCGATCCAGTCACCGATTTCGTTCCAGCAAGCTGGATCATCTTCGAGCATGCCGGTGATCTGATGGAATGGAATGCGAGCGCGATTAAAGACGTTGGCAATTTCAGGGACAGGGCATGCGCTGCAATATTGCAACCAATGGCCGGTCATCTGCGTGCGATCGGTGAGCTTGTTGAAAGCGGCGTAGTCGATGGCGGCGTGGGGCTGGAGATTCAGAATGATCACCGGAACTTTTGCCCGCTGCAGGACTGGCAGAACCGTCGAGGAAAGTGCGTAGGTGGTAACGTGGAGGAAAATCAGATCAACATCTTCTCGGCGAAACTGGTGGCCTGTGGCCATGGCTTTTTCGGGCGTATCGATCAGGCCGAGGTTGACGATCTCGACGTCAGGCCGAGTAAGTTTTTGCTCGACGCGCGCCAAATAGGTTTGGAGTTTTTCCTTCAGGCCGGCGAATTGAGGCCAGTAGGCTTCAAGGCCGATTCCGAATAGGCCGATGCGGGTGGATTGCATGGGTGAAAGGATATATGCAGAGGGGAAGATTCGACAGGCGGGGGCTTTGTCTGGTTGTGCTATTCAATGCACAAATGAAACGCGGATGCCGGAATTTTATTCTCTATTAGTCAATATGCTAACGCGAACAGAACCTGCGTCGATGTTTCTTCGCCGGTAAAGATGTCTTTGCCGGTTTGGCCTTGCTCGAAGGGAATGCAGCGCACGGTGGCTTTGGTTTGCTCTTTGATTTTGGCTTCGTTTTCGCGGCTGGGGGTGAAGAAGGCTTTGACGAAGCCGCCTTTTTCTTCGAGGATTTTTTTCATCTCTTCGTACGTAGTTGCCGGCGTGGTGAGCTGATCGCGCATTTGCTTGGCGCGGTCGAACATGGCGTGGTGGACTTCCTGCAATTTGGCGGTGAGCCAATCGTGGGTGGCGGTTTCCAGGGAGATGGTCTCCTTGGCGCGATCGAGGCGGCGTTTGAGGACGAAGGCATTGGAATCAACATCGCGCGGGCCGACTTCCATGCGGAAGGGAATACCACGCTGTTCCCAGTGATATTGCTTGTCGCCAGGACGGGCGTCGCGCCAGTCGACAATGAGGCGCTGGTGCGTGGTGCGGTCGAAGAAATAGGTGGCGATGCCATCCCCCGAACGGCGGCCGGCAGCGGATTGGTCGGCGCCGACCAGATTGGCGAGAAGTTTGTTGATGAACGCTTCGACTTTGGCGCGCTCTTCGTCGCCTTTGTAAATCGGGACAATCGCAGCAACCACGGGAGCCACGCGCGGCGGAACGATGAGGCCTTCATCATCGCTGTGGGCCATGATCATCGCGCCGATCAAACGAGTGGATACGCCCCAGCTCGTGGTCCACACATGCTGCTGCTTCTGATCGCGGCCGAGGAACTTGATGTCGAACGCCTTGGAGAAATTCTGGCCCAGATTGTGCGATGTACCTGCCTGGAGTGCTTTGCCATCCTGCATCATTGCTTCGATGCAGTAGGTGGTGACGGCGCCGGGAAATTTTTCGCTGTCGCTTTTGGCGCCTTTGATCACCGGCAGAGCAAGCGTCTGCTCGGCGAAGTCGGCATACACATCGAGCATGCGAAGGGTTTCTTCCTGGGCTTCCTCGGGAGTTTCGTGTGCGGTGTGGCCTTCCTGCCAGAGGAATTCAGCGGTGCGCAGGAAAAGCCGCGTGCGCATTTCCCATCGCATGACGTTGCACCACTGATTAATCAACACCGGCAGATCGCGATATGACTGAACCCATTGGCTGTACATGTGCCCGATGATGGTTTCGCTCGTGGGGCGAATAATCAGCGGCTCTTCGATCGGCGAGGCAACTTTCATTTCGCCATTTACATTCTCCAATCGCGAATGGGTGACGATCGCGCATTCAGTGGCGAAGCCTTCAACGTGCGCCGCTTCCTTAGTGAGAAACGACATGGGAATGAGCAGCGGGAAATAAGCATTTACGTGGCCGGTGTCTTTGAAGCGACGATCAAGGTCGGCCTGGATCGCTTCCCAGATGGCGTAGCCTTCGGGACGGATTACCATGCAGCCACGCACGGGGGAATAGTCGGCCAATTGCGCGGCCTTGATGACGTCGAGATACCACTGGGCGTAATCGTCTTTGCGGGTTTTGATGTTTTTGGCCATGGGAAGGATTCTAAATTAAATAGCGGCGATGTACTCATCGCGGAATCTCGCGACGAAATACGTCGCGGCTATCAGGCGCTACAATGATTGATGTTATCCCCAATGGAAGATCACAGGGATTTCTACCTGTGGGCTTAGGCTTTTATGCACGGGGCAAGCGTTTGCGGCGTGCTCGAGGCGGGTTTTCATTTCATCCGTGACTTGCATGGGGATGCGAATTTCCACGGCGAGCTTGCCAATGCGGCGATGCGGGTCGGCGGCCATGTGTTTTTCCACCGTCGCGGTAACACCTTTGATATCGAAGTTATGCCGCTGGGCGACGATGGCCATCGTGGTGACCATGCAACTGGCCAAGGCGACGCCGACCAAGTCGGTGGGGGAGAAGCTTTCGCCCTTGCCCATGTTGTCCTTGGGGGCGTCGGTGCCGAGCGTGGCATCCGAGGGGCCGTGCGTGATTTTGCAGTGGAGCTGACCTTCATATTCGATTCGACATTGGACCATGAGAACCTCAAATTTTAATTAACCATAGATGAACACATATGAACACAGATAAATTCTAGAACCTGTTTCAAAACCTATCGCACGATAAATTCGCGCAATGGAAACAGTTATGATTAAA
>DASXDR010000203.1:0-16362 GCA_036490535.1 Tepidisphaeraceae bacterium
AAGATGGAACGGAGCATTGCCTGGATCGGAAACTTCCGACGGCTGGTTGTCCGCTATGAACGTAACCTCAGGATGTACCAAGCTTTCTTTCATGTGGCTTGCTTAATGATTACCTTGAGGCAGTTTTGAAACAGGTTCTAATTATTTTTGTCTTATCTGTGTTTATCCGTGTTCATCTGTAGTTTCATTTTCTTAGTGTGGCATAGGGAAACGCTTACAGAACTCCGCGACTTCGCGGCGGATTTCGGCGAGCTTGGCGTCGTCGGATTTATTTTTCACGGCGCGGTCGATGAAGATGGCGACTTGCTCGATGTCTTTTTCCTTCAGGCCACGCGTAGTGAGGGCGGGAGTGCCCAGGCGGATGCCGCTGGTAACGCGCGGGGGGCGGGGGTCATTGGGGACGCCATTGTAGTTGGCGATCATGCCGGCCTTTTCCAATGCGACGGCGACTTCGATTCCAGTGAGTTCGGTCGAGATCGGCCGCAGGTCCACAAGCATCAGATGGTTGTCCGTGCCGCCACTGACGATGCGATAGCCTTTGGCGATCAATCCATTGGCGAGGGCTTTGGCGTTTTTGACGACTTGCTGCGAGTAGGTTTTGAATTCGGGCTTGAGATCTTCGCCGAAAGCGACAGCTTTGGCGGCGATGATGTGCATCAGCGGGCCGCCCTGCGTGCCGGGGAAGACGGAGCGATTGATGGCTTTGGCGAGGTCGTCATCATTGGTGAGGATTAGGCCGCCGCGCGGGCCGCGCAGGGTTTTGTGTGTTGTCGTGGTAACGATGTGGGCGTGCGGAAACGGCGAAGGATGAACGCCGCCGACGATCAGCCCGGCGATGTGGGCAACGTCGGCCATTAATTT
The DNA here is from genome assembly GCA_036490535.1 of Tepidisphaeraceae bacterium. Lineage (GTDB taxonomy): Bacteria > Planctomycetota > Phycisphaerae > Tepidisphaerales > Tepidisphaeraceae > DASXDR01. Next base: position 862 of record DASXDR010000203.1, read on the forward strand.
TGCGCCAACTTCGTCAGCGATCTCGCGGAATTTCGCGAAGTCGATGATGCGTGAATAAGCGCTGTAGCCGCAAAGAATCATTTTCGGTTTGAGCTCCTTGGCTTTGGCGCGCACCGAATCAAAATCAATCGTTTCGGTTTTGGGATCGAGCTCATAGTGTCCCGGCTTGAAGAAAATCGCGGAGGTATTGAGCTTCATCCCATGGCTGAGATGCCCGCCCGAGGAGAGATTCATGCTGATGAATTGGTCGCCCGGCTGGAGGATGGACATAAACGCGGCGAGATTCGCATTCGCGCCGCTGTGCGGTTGCACGTTGGCATATTTGCAGCCGAACATTTGTTTGGCGCGTTCGATGGCGAGCGTTTCGACTTGATCGTAAAAGCCGCAGCCTTGGTAATACCGTGCGCCGGGGTAACCTTCGGCGTATTTGTTAGTCAGCACGCTGCCTGCTGCTTCGCGCACTGCCAGCGAGACGTGGTTTTCCGAGGCGATCAGCTCCAGGGTGGATTCCTGCCGCTGGGCCTCTTTTTCGATTAAATTCGCAATTTCGGGGTCGGTTTCACGCAAGTTCATAACAAAATCTTCTCCAATTAGAGAGAAATCTTAGCACGTAAAACGTGTAGGGGAAATCGACTGATAAAATGAAAAATTATTTTTTTACTGATTTTTTGTTGCATAAAAAAACGCGGAGTATTTATAATCAAAGCGCCTATCTAACATCAGAGGAGGACAATGGTGAAACGAACAAATTTTTGCGGACTTTGGGCTTTTGCTGCGTTGGCGATGCTCGGTTCCACGGCATGGGCTACTAATTTTGGCGTCTGGACATCGGCTGATTTAAGCAATAACTACGCCAGCGCTACGATGCCAACAGCATATGGCTATTCGCAGGGAGACAGCACGGTAACCATCAGCCCCATGACTGGTTCAGGAACCGATTATCCCGGCTTGGGAAACTACGATTCTACGGATAATGGATATGTTAATATGCTCAATTTCTATCCGGGAATAGCATACTCGGCATTTTTGCCTTACGGCTATCATATTGAAGCGGGAACCTATTTTGAGGGCCAATCCGGCAACCTCCTCATTCAAGGCGGCTATAACGAAATCAAAGACACCACTACTTTCCATTTGGATCAGCCCACCGCTTATAGCATTGCATCAGGTGCGCAAATTGATGCTGAATATCCGCCGGTACTCACCGGCCCGGGCAACCAGTCAATTACCATCACCGGACCCATATCTGGCACCCTTGCGGCCGGCGATTGGACTCTCTCCATGGATATCGTGGGTTTAACACAAAGCGATTGGTCCAATGGCGTCTATGACGGCGGCCATTCCAACACGTTTTTTCTAATTGTTCCCGAGCCAACAACAATGGCGTTGTTGCTTCCGGTAACTATCTCGGCAATTCCGCGTAAGAGACGTATTAAACGAGCGTAAGGAGCGTAAGGCCTTTCTAAAGGCTAAAATCAAGAAAAATGCCTGTCGATTGTCCCATTGGATCGTGGGCTTACATAATACCCGCGGATGACGGCTATTGCGGACATGGCATCGGATCGAGAGCTGCTTGCCAATTACCTGACGGGAGATGAGCAAGCATTCGCCGAATTAGTGCATCGTCAAATCAATCTGGTCTACTCCGCGGCGCGGCGGCAGGTGGGGGATACGAATCTCGCGGATGATGTAACCCAGGCAGTGTTCATGCTGCTGGCGAAAAAAGCACCGCAACTGGATGAGAAAATCATTTTGCCAGCCTGGCTGCACCGGGCGGCACGGTATTGTGCCGCCAATGCGCTGCGCATGGCTGCGAATCGAAGCCGTCACGAACGGAGGGCCGCTGAGATGAGACAAGAGTTTGCCCCGAGCGAGCCATCCGTGGATTGGAAAGAAATTTCCCCGCTACTGGATGGGGCGATCAATCGGCTGGGGCAGAAAGATCGGCAGGCAATTGTGCTGCGGTTTCTGGAGGACAAAAGCCACGAAGCAGTGGCAGTAGATTTGGGATTGAGCCTGGTAGCCTCGCGCAAGCGCGTGGAACGGGCAGTGGCGAAATTGCGGAATATGCTGGCGCATCTGGGCGCCGAGAGCACGATACCAGGCCTGTCGGGAGGGTTGGCGGTGCATGCAATTCAAATAGCGCCGGTACATCTGACCCGAGCGGCGATTTCGGCGGCGTCGGCGCAGGCTGGTTCCGCGGGTTCTATGGCAATTATGAAAGGAGCAACCAAAATGATTTTCTGGGCACAATTAAAAACCGGAGCGACCATCGCGATAGCCGGCCTGGCGATCACCGCCGGAGTCGCGCTGGCGATCGAGAAGGATGGCATGGCCAAGGCAACGCCCGCAGCGGCCACGGTTACGCCGCAGGAATCGCTCACGGCCCGGCAAACACTGATCAAAATCGCTGTCGCCGTTAAAACTGGAGATGCGGATTATGTCTCGAGCCACACCAGCTGGGCCACACCGGGGCAAAAAATGGTGGTGGACAATCAGGGCCGTACGTGCGCGTCGGTAGCGAAGTTCCGCCAGGCTTATGGCGAGGCATTCGGGGAGGCCGCCGAAGATCAGTTACCGGCGATGGTCGGTCCGACTTCGGTTCCCGAAGGAACCAGGGTCGTTGAAAATGGCGATACCGCCACAGCGGATTTTGGCGTCGGCGCCAAGATCAAAATGATTCGCCAAAATGGAATCTGGAAACTGGATTATTCGGCACTGGCGATCAATGCGCTGCCCATTTCGGATGAACAATTGGCAGCATATCTCGACCGCACGCTGGTAGCGATGGATCAGGTAACCCTTGGCCTGCAGTTGGGTAAATATAAAACAGCCGACGAATGTCTGGCGGATTTACGCACCAAGGCGATCCAGGCCGCGCACGAACCGACAACCAAGCCGTGATGAAGTGCGAAGGGTGCGAACAGTGTGAAGAGAATTCGCCCAATTGCCAAGGAATAAAATCCGAGTTTCTCTCTTCACACCCTTCTTACGTTCGCACTCTTCTCACCTATAATCCTCACTTATGCTTGCCGACATATCGAAATTTGTTCCCACGGAGCGCATTCTCACCGATCCCGCGGAGCTGTTGGTCTATGAGATGGACGGATTCACCATCGCCAAAGCTCGGCCGGGCGCGGTGATCTTTGCGCTATCCACGGAAGAAGTCGTGAAAATCGTCCGGGCGCTGAATCGGCAGAATGTCCAGATCGTGCCGCGCGGAACCGGTACCGGCCTCACCGGGGGATGTGTCGCATTTGAAAATGGCGTGGTGATTTCCACGAGCAAGATGAACCGCGTATTGGCGGTGGATCTACCCAATCGCGTGGCACAGGTCGAAGCGGGCGTCCGCAATACCCAACTCACCGACGCCCTTACGCAAATCCCCGGCGGCTCCGAGTTCCATTTCTCTCCCGATCCTTCCAGCCAGCGCGCCAGCACCATCGGCGGGAATGCCGCAACCAATGCCGGCGGCATTCATGTGCTCAAGGATTTTGTCACCTCGAATCATATTCTCGGCCTGGAAATGGTGCTGGCCGATGGCACCGTGCTGAATTGCGGCTCGCATGATGGAGCGTATGAATCGGGAAATTTTGATCTGCCCGGTTTGATCTGCGGCTGCGAAGGGACGTTCGGGATCATCACCAAATTGTGGGTAAGATTATCGCCACGGCCCAGGAGTTTTCGCACGATTGTTTCGGTCTTCGCTGAAAGCCAAAATGCCTGCAACAACGTGGCCGAGGTGATCGCGACGGGAATGCTGCCCAGCGCGATGGAAATGATGGACGGCCTGATGGTCAAGGTAATCGAAGATGCGTTTCACTTTGGCGTACCGGCCAATACCAAGGCGCTGGTGCTGACCGAAATCGACGGCCCCGCCGAATTGCTGGACCAGCAGGCGCAGAAAATCGCCGAGATCGCCAAAAAGCATAAAGCGATCTCAGTAGAAGTGTCGGCCGATCCCGATCGTCGTTCGGCACTCTGGAAAATGCGCAAAAGCGCCTTCGGCGCCATCGGGCGAATCTCCCCCAGCTATTGCACGCAGGACGCCTGCGTGCCGCGCAGCAAATTGCCACAGGTGCTGGCCAAGATCGACGAGATCGGCAAACGCTACGGATTAACCATTCCGAATGTCTTCCATGCCGGCGACGGAAATGTGCATCCGATTTTTCTCTACGATGATCGCGATGAAAAGCAGGTTCACAACGTGCTCGAGGCCGCCGAGGATATTCTCAAGCACTGCGTCGACGTGGGTGGAACCATCAGCGGCGAGCATGGCATTGGCGTGGAAAAAATCCATCTCATGTCCTATCAGTTCGACAAAAACACAATGGATCAGTTCCAGCGCGTGAAGCGCGCATTTGATTCCGAAGAGCGTATCAACGCAGGGAAATTAATTCCGAGCGAAAAGGTCAAAGTGAATCTGTTGCACCCAGGCCGGAAAGCACCGCAATAGAAGTCTTTCGAAAATCCGATGATTGTACCTCGTAGATGAGCCGGGCCGTCCTCGGCCCGATATTTCCCCACATATTCTCAAAGAATATCCCGCAACCCTGTCACTGAAACCAACCCCCCGTCATAATATAATTCAATGGATAAAAGGGCGCGCCCCACTTCGGGGAAAACCGACTGGGAAAACGTCGCTGACTGGTATGACCAACTCGTCGGCGAAGAGGGGAGCGAATTTCATCGCAAGATTGTCCTGCCCGGCGTGCTGCGCCTGCTAAATGCCCAGGCAGACGAGCGTGTGCTGGATATCGCCTGCGGGCAGGGGGTTCTGTGCAGGCTGCTAGCCGCGAATGGAATTCATGCCGTGGGAATTGATTCATCCCGCTCGCTCATCGCTGCAGCGAAAAAGCATGGCGGTGATCACATCGATTATCACGTCGGCGATGCGCGCGATCTTTCCTTTCTCGCCGAAAATTCCTTCGACGCAGCGGCGTGCGTGCTGGCGATACAAAATATTCATCCTATTCAGGGTGTTTTCGAGCACGTGGGGCGGATACTCAAAAGCAGCGGCCGGCTGGTAATCGCGATGATGCATCCCTGTTTTCGTGGCGGCGAAACCGCCTGGGGGTGGGATGAGCAGCAGAAAATTCAATATCGCCGAGTGGATGCGTATCTGACGCCGAGAAAAACGCCCATCGTCGCGCATCCGGGAAAGCAGCCGGATGTTTACACCTGGACTTTTCACAAGCCAATCGAGGCCTATGTCAAAGCGCTGGCACGGAATGGCCTGGCGATTGATGCAATGGAGGAATGGCCCAGCCACAAAAGCAGTACCAGCGGGCCACGAGCCGCAGCAGAGAATAAGGCGCGACAGGAGATCCCGATGTTTCTGGCGATTCGTGCGATCAGGATAAAGCCGTGAGAATTAGTGTCATAAAAGTTCTGCGAGCCATTTTTATTCTGGCGCTCCTGCTGCGCGTTGCCTGGTCGCTGCATCTCCAGCGTGATCCCGCGGGCCTTTCGAATCTGCCCGACCAGGTCGAATATTTTTCGCTGGGTCAAAATGTACTGCACCATCGAACGCTCTTTTTTTACGATCCGCGCTTTTATCAAGCGATATACGCCTATCGCATGCCCGGGTATCCGATCTTTATCTCGCTCTGTGGCGGATCAGTTTTCGTGGTTCGTATCGCGCAGGCGATCATTGATTCAGCCAGTATCTTTGCAGTGTTTCTTGTCGCGCGGCGATTCTGGTCTGTGCGCGCAGCTTTGATTGCCGCCGCATTTGTAGCGATCAATCCATTCCTGATCTATTTCAGCGGCCTAATTCTTTCCGAAACGCTTTGCACCGCGATGATCCTGTGGGGAGCGGCGTTGTGTTTGTCATTGCGTGCGAATAAGGACAGCATTTTCACTTCTCCCGGTACACCGGAGAAGGGAAAGACAATGCAGAATCCGCGACGAAGAGGATGGGAAAACATCCTCGGCCCAATCTTGCTGGCCCTTTCCGTATTGGTGCGTCCTTCAGGATTGTTCCTGCCAGTAATCCTGCCCTTATTCAGCGGATTGCGACGGGGATTTGCACTCGTCGGTTTACTGCTTTTGATTATGCTCCTCAGCCTCTGGGCATGGCGCAACGATGCGATTCTCGGCAAATGGATCTGGATCACCACCAACGGCGGCATCACGCAATATGACGGTTTTAATCCGCAAGCCACCGGCGCGAGCGACCAACGCTTTGTAGCCCAGATGCCATATCTGCAACAATTGGATGAGGTCGAGCGTAATAATTATTTGGCTGGGCTGACGCGGCACTATATCCGCGAGCATCCCGGCCGAATCGTTCCGCTGGCGCTGGCAAAATTAGCACGGACATTCAGCCCCATACCGCTGAGCGAGCAATTCAGTCGGCCGATATATTTGGCGATTGCAGCAGCATATAGTGTGCCGATATTTCTGTTGGCGATCGTGCAACTGATCCGAGGCCGGGGCGGCTGGAGAGTAAAAATGTTTTTGCTCTGCGTGCCAATCTATTTCGCCGTCGTACACGCGTTTTCGGTCGGTTCGCTGCGCTATCGCCTCCCCGCCGAGCCATTCATCGCCATCCTCGCGGCAGGAGCAGTAGGAGAAAAAATGAATGCAGAATGATGAATGCAGAATGCAGAATGAAAATCATCACCGGCGATGGCACTTCAGTGCCACTGCAATTAACTCCCCTTCCCTTGTACTCATGCCTGCGGTTAGCGCAGTCGAACCGGGGAAGGGTAGGGAGGGGGTTATTTTGTGAACCTTGAACGCTGAAGAAGACAGTGGCACGGAAGTGCCACCGCCGGTGTTGGTATTTTGTATTCCCTTGTCCCTGATTTCTGTTCTGCATTGTCCCTATGCGTCGTTTTCGTCTTCATCCTCAGCACTTGCTTCGCCAGCGCTGGAAGAGCATGCATCCCTTCCGGCCGCGGGTAACGCGCAAGCGGCGTTATACCTGGGTGGCGGCATTCCTGCTCCTTAGCTCGGTGATCGTTGCTTATGTGTACGTGTCGGATCCCAAGCGACTCAAGGGAATGGCCGAAACCTATCTCTCTTCTGCCCTCGATGCCGATGTGAAGATCGGCCAGGCACGTCTTTCCATTTTCCAGGGATTGACGCTCGAAAACGTTCGCGTCTTCACAGCAAAGCAGACCGATCCCGATGCTCTGATCTTCTCTGCTCGCACGCTGCGATTAAATTACAACTTGTCTTCGCTGCTGCGCGGCCAGGTCCGCGCTACGCAGATCATCGCAACCCAGCCGCAGATTCGTCTCGTGCAGGATATCGACAGCCAGAAATGGAATTATCAGCGGCTCATGCGCTCCTCGCGCAAACGCACAACTTCTCGACCCACAAAAGCTGCTCCTCCAGAATTACCCGAAATCATTCTGCGCGACGGCGAGATCGAAAACGCCCAGGTGCATGATGGCCATTACGCGCCACTAGGCACCATCTGGTTCGAAGGCCGGCTTGGCCCTGAACCCGACGGAAAATACACCTTCACCATTCAATCGCGCCCAGGCGATACCAGCGCCGTCGGCCCGCAGCTGATGGGATGGTTCGATCCTGCTGAAGGCAAGGCGCAGCTGGCACTTCGCGACCTTCGCTTTGGCCCCGACATGCGCGCGATGCTCCCCGAAGAGGTGCGCCAATGGTGCGAAGCACACCAACTCAGCGGCGCGCTGACGATTGATAACCTGAGCATCGCCCCGCGTCGCAACGGAGGTCCACCGCAATTCGACGTGCAGATGACCGTTGACGGAATGAATGTGAATATTTCGCCAGATCAATGGCGTAACAAACGTGAAAACGCAGCCGTGCAAATCATCGATCATAATCTCAACACGCTGGGCGAATTAGGCGCAAGCATTGGCCCCGATTCGTTGATCGGCACGTTGACGCGTTTCGCCCATGCGCCGCCCCTGCATCTCCATATCACAACCGGCCGACTGCATTTCAACGATAACGGCGGAATCCAGATCGAAAAATTAATCGGCGATGTCGAAGGAAGCGGCTTCGCCATCGATGGGAAAATTTCCGATTACTCGCCGGATTCGCCTTTCGATTTACGCTTTTACACGCCAGCCGGATCACCGCTGAATTTCCGAGCCAATCCGAAATATATTCGCTCGCTGCCAGTGCCGCTGCAGGAGGTTTACGATCAGTTCAAACCCGTGGGCACGTGCGCGTTTGATGTGCGCGTGCAAAGAAGTGAGCCCGATGCGGATGTCACGCTCGCTGGAGCAGTGAAGATTATTGACGGTGCGTTCGTCTTCGATCATTTCCCATATCCGCTGCACAACCTGCGCGGGGATATTCGCATCGGCTATGACGCTGCAGGGCAACAGCAGGTCAATGTGCTGGACGTAGTGGGCCAGGGAATTGCCGGAAGTATTAATGCGAACACCCTGGTGCATATCAAAGGGCTAGTCGGTCCTTTTAATCGGCATTGCCAGGCCCATCTGACCATTGGCGGAAACGACATTGCTTCCGATCCAGCAGTGATCGCAGCAATGCCGCGCGAAACCCAGCGCGCGCTCAAGCTCTTCGATGCCCAGGGCCACGGGGAATATCCAAAGTTCCACGGCGATTTTCTCTGCATCGTCACGCGAACCCCACAAACGCGATATCACTGGGATGTCGACGTGAAGCTCAACGTGGATCGCGCAACCGGGGCATTGGTGGCATTCCCTTATCCCGTGCAGAATCTGGCGCTCCAATTGGAAGTGCACGAGAATCACCTGGATATCACCAACGCGCACATGACCAAGGGGAACGCGCACCTGCGAATCGACGGCCGCGTCTCGTGGAATTCGCATAAGGAAGATGGCAGTGGAGTTTCCATGCAACCCGTGCTCAAAGTGCACGCCGAGAACGTGCTGATCGATCACGATCTGCTCGCGGCGCTTCCGAAAGATCGCTCGGAATGGATCGAGCAGGCAGGCCTGGGAGGCCAGGTTGATCTGAATGGAAATGTATTCCCGAACAAAAAAACCGGCGATATCGCCTTCGATTTCGGAGTCCGCCTGCATGACGGCGAATTGCTGCGAACCCCAACAGGAGCGCACGCAATCGAAGCGCTGACCGCGGAGGGGCGTCTAACGGACACCAGCATCACCGCTCCGCACATCATCGCACAGCGAGGCAATGCCAAGCTGGCCGGAGCGCTTGCGATTTCCTGGGCAAATAAACCGCCCATCGTGCATTTCAATTGCGAAGCAACCGATCTGCTTTTGGATAATCAGCTGCGCGCCTATCTGACCCCGCAAGCTCGTCAAACCTGGGATCAAGTCTCTCCCGCCGGCACGCTGGATGTCCAGGCCAAATATGACTCTCCCGATTCGATCCAGCTCACCCTGCGGCCTCGCCAATTATCCGTCACGCCCGCCGCCATGCCCTGGCGCATGGACCAACTCACCGGCGCGATCATTTACAACAACGGTATCGTGCAGCTCGATGGCGTAACCGCTCAACACGGAAAGACCACGCTATCTCTTTCGGGCGGCGGTTCAAACGGAAACTGGAAAATCCATCTGGGCGGAAAGCAGTTGACCATTGACCAGGATTTTCTTCGTGTCGCGCCCAAGCCGTTGGCAAGCCTCTTCCATTCGCTCGATCTCACTGGCCAATTCGATTTCGATTTTTCGCGATTGATCGTGAACGGCGATGATTTCGATTTTGCGGTCAGCCTTACCGCGCGCTCGGCGGCGATGAATACTGATCTGCCCATCACCAAAATAAATGGATCGTGCGACCTGGCCGGGCATTTCCAAAGCGGACAGATGTTGGATCTCACCGGCAATTTCGATCTGGATTCACTGAATATCATGGGCCGGACCAGCTCGGAGCTGACATTCAAATTAAAAAAGACCGCCGATGATCCCATGCTCAAGTTATATGACCTGGACGGCACCGTTGCCGACGGTTCACTGGGCGGGCAAATGAGCTTTAACGTCGCGCCCGGCGTAGAAGATCGCTACACGCTCAATCTGATCTTGCGCGATGCCGATGTCACGCAGCTCGATCCCGATCCCAAAAGCGGCATACAGGGGCGGCTCTCGGCATCGATTGATCTGGAAGGCCTCTGGTCCGATCCCTCCACGCGCGAGGGCCGCGGCGATGTTCTGGTGACCGGCGACCATCTCTACAAAATCCCCATCCTGCTAGGCGTCTCGCAAATCGCCAATCTCGCGCTGCCATTGAATCAACCCTTCACGCAAGGCACCGCCCAATATGCCGTGCGCGGGCAAACCGTGGTGTTTGATTCGATCGATCTCAAAGCCTCGTCCATGGAAATGACCGGCTCGGGCCAGATGGATTTCGGCACCAAAAAATTTGACCTGCTCTTTACCACCAACAACCCCAATTGGCCCAAGCTGCCGATCATCAACGATCTGATCTCCGCCGCCCAAAAAGAACTCCTGCAAATCCGCGTCACAGGAACAATCCAGGAACCCCGCGTATCAGCCGGCCTGCTCAGCGCCGTCCCCACGACCATCGAACGCGTAATCGGTAGATAAACTTCATACGCCAGTAGAGCCGGGCCGTCCCCAGTCCGAAATTCCGAGACGAAGACGAGATCGGCTCTCTTCGAATCAAATCGCTCAGTGATTGAAATAGCAAGCAGCACCGCTGCCGGTTAAACTTTTCCCATGCGGCTCGATCGCCACCTCGTTCGCTACACCCTTTTTTCCTTCCTCTTCACCTTTCTCCTCGCCCGCATCTGCGTGCTTCTGATCATGTCGCATCGCATGCCCGACTTGTATTTCTACGTCGGCCAGACGCACGTTCATCATCTGAATTATGGCATCTTCCTCATGGTGGGTCTGACCGCGTATCTGCTTTTCTTTCCCCCGCGAAAACCGTCTGTGCTGTGCGGAATCATTTTCGGAATTGCACTGGGCCTGACCTTCGATGAATTCGGCATGTGGATTCACCTGGGTGGCTCCTATTGGCAATGGGCCAGCTTTCACGCCTGCGTGATCGTTCTGACTCTCCTGCTCATCCTCGCCTTTGCTCCCACGCCCAGACAATTTCGCGCGCATCATGTCGGAGCAGCTATAATCCTCCTGGGATTGCTCGCGATATTTTTCTGGTTGTTCCCCCACGCCTCGCGGGCGTATGAAAGACTTGAGCCGCGACTGCAAAACCTCGAACAAACGGGGCCGAAATGAGAAACATCTGGACTAGTGTATTTTTCACTGCAAGAAGAGCCGGGGCGTCCTCGCCCCGGAATTCCGGCCCGAGAACGGCCCAGCTCTCCCGCGATCTCATGTTGCTCGACGCTACCAGTGCGCGTAGGGGCGGCTTCAGCCGCCGTCCATCTTTCCAGTGGCTCAAGCCCCCCGTGCAGGCTGGCGCTTTCTGCCTTGCAATACTTTATGGCGCAATAGCCGCATCAGCCCAGGACTTCACCGGCGTCCAACCCGTGGCCCTCGATCAGCCGCGCATTTATGCCCAGCTGCGCCGTTCCCCAGGTAGCCCCGCCCTCGTCGCCAAATCACAAGGCCAAAGCACCTCCACCATCGAATGTTATCTCGACACAGGCGCCAGCAGCGTGGTCTTCTCCGCCAACACCGCAAAGGCCATGGGTCTTCCCTACCAGCGCACCGCTGCCGGCACGCCCGTGAAATACGAAGACATCGGCGTCGCCGGCAACGAAACCTTCGGCGTCTCTGAACCACTCTATGGCTCCGTGGCAACCTATCCTAACGGCAGCGACGGCAATGACGCCGCCGATTATTCCAACCCCATCGGCCCCTACCGCTGCGAGCTGCGCGCCTCTTCCAGCCTGCTCGAAGTCATCACCGGCGATCTCGATGTCATCGGCATGCCGCTGATTCAGCATCACGTCATCGTCATGGACGTGCGCGCCGTGAATAACGTGACCGACAAAATCAAAACCTCGCTGGTTGCACCCAACAGCCGTCTGATTCCGCCGGTCGATGAGCGGGTGCCATTGAAACTCGTCTCTTTTTCCAATTTCACCAAAATCATCCCCGCCGCCGCCCAGGGCCCGGAGATTTCCCCCAACCCCATCATCGGCCTCGATCCTCTGGGTGTCCTCGCCACCGGCCCCACGCCGCTCGCGCAGTTCCACGGCAAATCCGCCAAAATCTCCATGCTGCTCGACACCGGCTCGGTCAGCTCCATGATCTCGCGCCGCGTCGCCGCCGAATTGGGCGTCACCTACTCCGCCGATGAATCCACGCTCGTTGGCGTTCCCGCCGACCAGCAATTCTCCCTCGACATCGGCGGCATCGGCGGCCAGAAAACCTCCCGCGGCTTCTACCTCGATTGCCTGCAAATCCCCACCGATTCCAAGCGACCCCTCCGCTATTTTAAAGCCCCCGTGCTCGTCAGCGATATCACCGTCTCGAATCCCCAAACCAAACAAAGCTTCACCCTCGACGGCGTCTTCGGCATGAACTACCTCGTCGCCTCCGCCGCCATCACCGGCGGCCTCGTCCCCGACATCGGCAACATCCAGCAAGGTCCCTATTCCTTCCTCTACATCGACATGGAAAAAGGCGTGCTCGGACTGCAAAACGCCAAACAAAAGTAGACACGATTCGCGCGAAATAATTCAAATCGATTTCACAACTAATATTTACCGGCGGTGCGTAGCACCGCGTTGGTATTCCCAGCAACGCGATTGCCCAAAAATAACAAAATTAATTATCTCGTATGAAAGACAACCCCAAACAACCACTCCCCTACGCCCCTACGGAGAAATCCGGAAAAGATCCCGACTTCATCCGCAACCAGATCGGAGCGGCATTCACCTCGGTTATCTATGTGCTCAAGGCGATCTGTCGCTTTTTATATGAATTGCGGTTCTGGCAGTAATCATCGTGTATGGCCAGAATGGGCGGCTAAAATCGCCAAACTACTTCACTGATCGATCCAGCCGCCTACGGACGGCTTTTTTATGCGCCAATTGGTAAGATCGCGCCTATGGAACCCCTTCAAGAAATTCTCCAGACGGTGCGAGAAATTCGGCAGGCGCAAATTGCCGCCCGCGAGACACAGCTCAAGGCAGTCAAAACATATCGCCGGCTCCTCGCGCTGGGCGGTTTATTCTTCTTAATTATCGTCGCGTCTTACATTATCTGGTGCTACGTGGTTGTAACCCATGTTAAATAGATCTTCCTGAAAACCTGAATTCAGCCCGGCCCATTACCGTCTCTAACATCGCTTCTTAACCCCCAATCGCTACAATACCCATTATGTCCGCGCCGACAGCGCCGGCCGATTTGTCGGCGGGCTTGTTTCAAACTCTAATCTTCGGTTCCCACCCTTCACTGGTGGAGCAACTGGCATTCGATTTTGTCCTCGTCGCAGCAATCTTCCTTCCCATCATCTCTCTCGCCGCCATGTTCGGCATCTGGTGGGAACGCAAAGTCGCTGGGCACATGCAAAGCCGCATTGGCCCGAACCGTGTCGGCCCCATCGGCCTGCTCCAATCCATCGCCGACGGCGTCAAGTTGCTCACCAAAGAAGACCTGATGCCCGCTGACGCGGATCACCTGCTTTTTCGCCTCGCTCCCTACCTCGCTTTTGTCCCCGTATTCGCCGCGTTTGTGGCCATTCCCTTTGGCCCGGAGATGACCTTCGAGCCGCGCCTCAACGCCGGCGTCTTCTGGATCCTGGCGATTCTCAGTGTGGAAGTGGTCGGAATCATCCTGGCCGGCTGGGCCTCCAACAACAAATGGTCCGTCTTCGGCGCCATGCGCGAAGCCTGTCAGATGGTTTCCTACGAAATCCCCCTGGGCTTATCGATCATCATCGGCGTGATGACCGCCGGCACGCTGAACCTGGTATTGCTCGGAAAAATCCAGGGCGGCGGCCTGCACACCTGGCTACTCTTCCGCAATCCTTTCACCTTCGCCGCGTTCTTCATTTATTTCATCGCCTCGTTGGCGTCAAATAAGCGCGCCCCCTTCGATCTGCCCGAGAGCGAATCCGAACTGGTCGCCGGCTATCACACCGAATATTCCGGCCTGCGTTTCTCCTTCTTCTTCTTCGCCGAATACGCCGCCATGTTCGTCGTCGGCGGCATCCAAACCGCTCTGTTCCTCGGCGGATGGAATGACCCCTTCGGCCTGATCGGCTTTTATTACCAGCGTTTCTCCGTTGCCCACAATCTGCCCGCCTTGGCGATCATCAACGTAATCGCCGCCGGTATCTTTGTCGGCAAATGCCTGATTCTGGTCTTCACTCAAATGTGGATTCGCTGGACTTTGCCGCGCCCCAGGATTGACCAGGTGCTTTACACCTGCATAAAAGTCCTTTTACCGCTGGCGTGCTTGCTCCTTTTAGGAGCCGCCGTTTGGCAACTCTGGGTCCCCGACGCCGCTGCCAACGCGATCCCCTGGCGAGATTACCAACCCTTCCGCTTCAGCGATTTCGCCGACAACGGATCGGGAGCCCAATTTGTCGTGCAAATTATTTTGGCTCTGTTCGGCGCCGCACTATTTTTCCTGGCGATCGGATGGATAACCTATGCCGCGCTGAGTGGAAGACGCATCAAGCAGCGTCTGACCGACCCGGCGCCAATATTAATGTAAGGATGAAAATGAAAAAATCAGGGACAAGGGACCATTCGACAAGCTCATGGCAGGACAAGGCGGCGAGGCGGCAAGGGAAATGCACCCCCTCCCTACCCCTGAGTACAAGGGGAGGGAGAACGTGCGAGCATTTGGTATTCGTTCATCGTTCATCGTTCACCGTTCAGCGTTCTTCTTTTCATCCTTCATCCTTCATCCTTCAGTCTTATTTGTGATGGACGAAATTCTCTTTTATCTTTTCGCAGGCATCGTCGCCGCCGGCGCCATCGGCGTCGCGGCCTCGCGCAACATCATCCGCACCGCCGTCTATCTCCTCTTCGCCCTCGCCGGTGTTTCCGGAATTTACCTCTTGCTCGGAGCCGAATTCCTCGCCGCCGTGCAATTGGTCATCTATGTCGGCGGCACGCTGATCCTCATCATCTTCGGCGTCATGCTCACCAGCACCTCGCCCAAAATGCATTTTGAGCCCACCAAACCCGAAGCCATCTTCGCCGCGATCATCGGCGGAGTTTTACTCATCGCATTATGCGCGGCTCTCTCGCATCTGGCGCTCCCCTCCGCCAGCCCCTCCGAGTCCTACTCCATCCAAAATCTCGGAGCCGCCCTCCTTGGCCCATTCCTGCTTCCCTTCGAAATGATCAGCGTCCTTCTCCTGGTCGTCATGATCGGAGCGGCGTACTTGGCAAAAGGAAGGCGGCGGCAAGGTGATTAGTTTGCACCATTATCTTTTCCTCGCCGCCCTCCTCTTTGTCTGCGGCCTGACCACCATGCTCCTCAAGCGCAACGCCATCGGCATCCTCATGGGCGTGGAGCTAATCCTGAATGCAGCCAACATTAACCTCGTAGCCTTCAACCATTTCGCCTATCCGGGCGCAGCGAGCCGACCCTTAATGGATGGCCAAATCTTCGCCCTGTTCATAATCGTCTTCGCCGCCGCCGAAGCCGCCGTCGCCCT
>DASXDR010000001.1:0-26204 GCA_036490535.1 Tepidisphaeraceae bacterium
GCTTACTGATCTTGCCGACGTCGTGATAGTACGAACCCACCCGGCAGAGCAGCACATTCGCGCTGATGGCCCCTGCTGCTGATTCCGCAATCGTCGCCACCTGCAGCGAATGGTTATATGTCCCCGGCGCTTCCGAATGCAGTCGACGGAACAACGGATGCGACGCATCAGCTAATTCCAGAAGCGTCATGCTCGTGGTGATGCCAAACGCCTTTTCAATGAACGGCAAGATGCCCAGCACGATGAATCCAACTGCCAACCCGGCCGCGCCCGCATGCCAGGCGCTCGTCGCTATGAAACTCGGCGGCTCAATCGGATTCAGTGAAATCGCCAGCGACGCCGCCGTTGCGAGCATCATTGCGATCGCGGTAATGCCGCCTACTTCAACTAATTTTGATCGGCTGCGCACATCATCCAGCAGGAAGCAGCTGCACATTACGCCAACGAATAAGACTAAGAAAAAACCGATGCCTTGATCGAGCGCAGCCGTGACGAGAATCGCGTGCACCGTCGCCACGCCAAAGGCAAATCTGCGGTCGTAGGCGATCGCCAGTATCATCGCCACCAGGATCGTGGGCGCCGTGCCAAAAAGATAAATTGATCCCGAGCCAATGCCCGCAAGCTGGGCCAGCAGAAGCATCAGAATCAGCAGGCCCGCGATCGCGAGGGCGCGCATCTGATTTTTCACAATGCGGGGCTGATATTTACAGACATATCCGCATAGCGTCGCCGTCACCAGCGCCGCCCACAGGACAATACCCACCTTCGATTCAATCCGCGTGATCGGCGAGAGCGAATCGAGAAACGCACGATGCTCGGCCTGGAGAACATCCCAATCCTTTTCGCTGATCGGTTTTGTCTTGTCTTTGATCGGTTGATTGGCGCGGTAAGGCACATCCCCGCGTGATGCCGGCACCGCCACCGCCGCCGCATTTTGCCGATCCGTCGTTGATGCCGCATCGAATACATACGTCGGCGTGAGATTATTCATCGTGAACGCCACGATTTTCAGCTGCAATTCCTGCCGAAAATTAGCATTGGCGGCTTTCTTCAGATCAGACAGCAGAGCATCGCTGGCGTCATCTGCAAACGTGCGGTCGATCTCGATCGAATTGCCATTGTCCAGTTCGATCTTCATCGGTCCCAGGAAAAAATCCTCCTGCCGCTGCAGCTCCTGCGCCCGCTGATCCGCTGGCAAAATCACCAGATGCCGCAGCGAATCGACATAGGCTTTCACCGATGCTTCATAATCCTTGCGGCGTTTGTCAGCCGTGAATTGATCGAACGCCGTCACCGTCCCGCTGTCCAATGCCGTCGCCACCGACGCCGTCTGCAGCACAAATTGTTTCTTCAAACTGTCTGGAATTTCATCGATCGTCTTGCCAGCCATGTCATCTGGCAATTGGCGTAGCTTCGATTCAATATCACTCCACACGTCACCATTGGATTTAAAAACATGCGTGATGCGCTCGCGCGCCTGCTCACGATAGTGATGCAGTTGCTCGCTGTCGTGATAGACAAAATCCACCCGGCTGATGATGTCCTGTGCCACATATTGCCCCGGCCGATACGAAAGCACGCTCTCGCGCAGCATCAGAATCGCGCTGGCCAGAACCAGAAACACCGCCGCAATCGCCAACGCCCCGCGTGTCTGGGCGGAGCGCAACCGCGTAGTGATTCGCTGCTCCGGCCGACAGCGCCGAATCTCTTCGCGATGAGGATTAGTGCGATGGAAAGGCATAAAAATCAGGGACAAGGGGCAAGGCGGCAACGGACAAGAGAAAATGCAGTCCCGTTTGCGGGCTAGCCACTTTAGTGGCTAGCTCCCTCGGCTTGCTTAAATAGTCTCATCTCTCCTTTCATACGCATTGACAATATTCTGTACCAACCGATGCCGCACAATATCCGATCGTGAGAGCTCAACCGTCGCGATCCCTTTAATCCCGCGCAGCTTACTCACTGCATCCACCAATCCACTCCGCGTCCCCCCCGGCAAATCAATCTGCGTCGCATCACCCGTAATGATCATCTTCGATCCATTCCCCAGTCGTGTGAGAAACATCAGCATCTGGCTCGGCGTCGTGTTCTGCGCTTCATCCAGAATGATGATCGCGTCGTTAAGCGTTCGCCCGCGCATGAAGGCGAGGGGGATCACCTCGATCACATCATTGACCATGAAGCGCTTCACCTGCTCGTAATCCATCATGTCATGCAGCGCATCAAACAACGGCCGTAAATACGGATTCACCTTCGCCTGCAAATCCCCCGGCAAAAATCCCAGCCGCTCACCCGCTTCGACGGCGGGCCGTGCCAGCACAATGCGCTTGGCCTGCCCATGCTTGAGCATCGAAGCCGCCACCGCGACGGCCAGATAGGTTTTTCCTGTCCCCGCCGGCCCCAGACAAAAAGTTAAATCATTATGCGCCACCGCATCGAGATATGCCTGCTGCCCCTCCGTCTTGGCAATGATCGGCCGCCCTTTGGTATAAACCTCGATCTCCCCATCGCGCTTCTCGCGCATCTGATCGCGCGCTTCGCCGATGGCTGCTCCCACATCTTCCAGCGACAGCCAATCCTGCCGGCGGAGCTTCTTCTGCATCCGCTCAAAAACCGCAGCAGCTTTGGAGACCTGTTCTTGCTCCCCGCTAATGCGCAGATCATCCGCTCGGCCGGTGATTTGCACGCCGAAAGCGTCGCGGATCATGCGCAGATATTTATCTGCCGAGCCATAGAGCGCCAGCTTCTTGTCGGGTTGTTCTAAGGTGATATTGAGCTGCACTTCTTTGGCGAGATTATATGCTAAAAGTCCCCCAAGCGAACATTCATTTTGAGTTATCGCAAGTCCATGATTTGCAATAATTTATCGCATTTTAGCGGCGACATCCGCCAATTTCTGATGCGCCAGCTCGCAGCCGTTATCCACCTGAATGGCTAACCGATACCCCGCCATCCTGCGTACCGGATCCACCTCCGCATCCGCCGCCGCCAAATATGGCAAATGCAGCCGCTCCCAGAGCGAAACCGCATCAGCGCTATCGCGCCGTAGCATGGGCGTCTCGCCCATGTTTAATTCAACAGACATGGGCGAGACGCCCATGCTACCTTCTTTGGAGACCATAATTTCATTCTCTGCCACCACCAAACTATGAGCCGGCACGCGATGCAAAAGCTGATCAAGGGTTTGAATTTCGCCCGCTGCTGGCAATACTGCATTTTCCAATGCGACAATAACCACCGCTCGCCGCTCACCAATTTGGTAACCAGCCGCCAAAAATGCCTCCAGATACAACTCTTTTTCCTTTGCCAAACGCCGCAAGGAAATCCCCGCGGAAATATTGCCATCGCCAGCAATCAAAACTTCGCCTTGCTTACATCGCTCCGCAATTTCCTCGGAACTAACTTTGTCATGCGTGATATTCACCAACATAGTCCCGCTCAGCGCAATCTGTCGTTTCTGCCGCCGGCATTCCTGCAGTGGCATATACAAGCGGCTGAGCGTATCCCAATCTTGGCCATCCCAGCCAATTTGCTCGGCCTGCATCAGAATCTTCTCCGCCGCCAGATAGTCCGTGCGGCTGAGCATTTCCTGCCCCTGCTGGCAAAGCTGCTGTAAAAAAAGTGATGGCGTCGGCATGATACCGACGCCATCTTAAACAATTCGCACTGCGTAAGCGCGATTTGAATCAGCTACAAAATTTTAGACCTTATCGTCGCTGACCAGACTGCTGGCCACCTTGTTGGCCTTGCTGGGTCTGTCGGCTGGATTTGTCAGAGCCAGACTGCGACATGCCGCGGTCATCAGATTTTTCCTGCGACTTGCCGCTTTGCTGCTGAGACCGACCAGATTGCTCCTGCTGGCGACTGGCTTGGTCCTTTTGGCCCCGATTTTGTCCCGATCCGCCCTGTTGCCCTTGTTGCCGGGCATCATTCAGCGACGAACCAGACTGAGAATGTTGAGAATCCATAGAACCCTTTCTGTAAAAAAAAAGATCTGTGTTCCGAACGTCCTGCAAAATCAATTCCGATGTAAAATTATCTCGATTTCAAATCCAATTCAGCGGCGGTGGCACTTCAGTGCCACTGCTAAAAGCTCACCTACCGATCATTCCGCCCACTCGCCTCATCACTGCTGACCTCGGCAGCAAACGAATCATCTCGGCGAGCATTCGGATTCGTCACCGCATCCGCACCTTGAGAAGAGTTCTCAATATTCTCGGGCGAACTAAAGATCGTAGATTGTCTCTTGCCCGGCGTATTCAAATCCTGATGGGGCGCTGGCTTCACCTGCTTCTGTCCGCTAGTCTGCTGCGCCTCATCCGGCCCACCGTGATAATCTTTGTCCGGCCCATTCTGCGACATGCCGCGTCCGCTACCGATGCCCACAATATCCGTATCGACATCCCCGCCTGAAGCCGAGCCCGGCCCCGAGGCATTCGCGCCTACCCCGGTTTCGCGATTCATCGATCCTCCGCGTGGCTTGGCCCCGCCTGGATCGCTCCGCTTAGTATTGACTGAAGTATAATTCCGCTCTATCACATTCGACTCAGCCGCTCCAAAATCACCCTTCCCACCCATTTTTTTCGCATCGTCAAAAGAAGAACCCGGTTTAGGAGATTGGTTTTTCATAAATTACTCCACGTCTATTGGCGGGGGCACTTCAGTGCCACTGTTTCAACTACACCATCACAACACGATGACTCTCGCAAAAGATGTTCCGCACAGGCGCTTGCGGATATCATTTTCCTCGTGCTCACGCTTTTGGTTTTACAAGGCCCCGATAAAGGCCGTCGCTATGAACTCCCCGACGCCCCCGCGGCACTCGGGCGTGAGAGTCGCCAAATTCCTATTACCGACAACACCGTCTCCCGCCGCCATTGCCAGCTCGAACCCAACAACGGCAAATGGGTGCTCAAAGATCTCGGCTCTTCCAACGGCACTTACGTTAACGGCCTGAAAGTCCAGGGCAGCCAGGAACTCCGCCTCGGCGATCAGATTCGTCTCGGCCAAACGTTGATGGTCTTCGGCGCGCAACCCGGCATGCATTCGGCTTCTTCAGCGCAAATCTCTCTCACTGGCGGCGACGCCATGGACTCATCGATCATCGCTGCCATCCCCGCCAGTGATGAATCCATGGTATTGGCTGCCCCCGATCCCGCCGCCGCCGCCGTCGCAAATCTGAAATTACTTTATCAGCTCGGCGCTTCGCTGGGTTCGGCATTCGATCTCGAGCACGTGCTGGAAGTAATCATGGACCTCGTCTTCGAGCACGTAAAAGCGGACCGTGGCCTGATCCTGCTCAACGATGAAACCGGCCAGCTCGCCCCGCGCATCGCCCGCATCCGCGAAGAGAGTGAGCCTCGCAAAAAAGATTCCCGCTCCCCAGCCAAGAACGGCGACACCAAAATCCATGCCTCGCAAACCATCATCCAATACGTCATGGAAAAAGGCGAAGGCGTCCTCTCCAGCAACGCCATGAGCGACCAGCGCTTCTCCAAGGGCAAAAGTGTCCACAATCTCGGTATTCGCTCTGCCCTTTGCGCTCCAATTCGCGCCCGTAGGCTCGATGGCAAAGATGGCGATGAAATCATCGGCGTGATCTACATCGATTCCTCCGTGCGCAATTACACTTATTCGCCGGACCAATTGCGATTGCTGACCGCGATCGGTTTGCAAGCCGGCCTCGCCATCCAAAACGCCAAGCTCTATCGCCAGGGATTACAGGCCGAACGATTGGCGGCCGTCGGTGAAACCACCGCCGCCCTCTCACACTCCATCAAAAATATTCTCCAGGCCCTCCACGGCGGCGCCGACGTCGTCGAGATGGGCTTCCGCTCCTCCAACATGAACCAGGCCCAGAAGGGTTGGAAAATTGTCGAGCGCAACCTTAACAAAATCTATGGCCTGACCACCAACCTCCTTGCCTATTCCCGCCCGCGCGAGCCCAAGCTGGAGATGGTGCAAGTCAGAGGGATCATCGACGATTGCCGCGAGCTAGTCGCCGCCCAGGCCAACGAAAAAGGCGTGATGGTCGTCAGCGACGTCGACCCGGACATGCCCCCGATGGCATTGGATGCCGACGGTATCCATCAGGTGATCGTGAATCTGCTCAGCAACGCCCTTGATGCCGTCGAGGAACGCAAAGGATTGGTGCGCGTGCTGGCCCGCTACGAACCAGAGCCTCGCCAGGCCATAGTCGAAGTCATCGACAACGGCAGCGGCATCCCCTCGACCATGATGGCCCACATGTTCGAGCTGTTCCATTCCACCAAGGGCAATCGCGGCACCGGCCTCGGTCTTGCCGTCGCCAAAAAAATCGTCGAAGAACACGAAGGCTCCATCTCCGTCAAATCCAAGGAAGGCGAAGGAACCACCTTCACCGTGCGCTTACCCTCAAAAGGGAAAACTGACTCCGGCCAAACCTACGGCCCGGGATGATAAAAAAGAACACTGAACTCTGAACGCTGAAAAATACAAACGCATCGTGGATGCGAGCCTTTTTTCAGCGTTCATCGTTCTACGTTCAGCGTTTCTTGTTCTTCTTCTCCTGCTCCCGCTTCGCTTCTTCCGCCATCACCTGCATCTTCGCGAACCACGCTCCTAAGCCGCGCGCAGGAGTTTCGGGTTTGCTCGCAATTTCACCTCCGCCTTTGCGCATCTTGCGCGTGCCTTCGACAATAATCTTCCCCTCTTTTTCAGCTTCCTCGCGCTTACGCATATGGTCGCGGATGATTTTGTATTCCCAGATGCCGACCGCACTGCTGGTAAAAATGTACAGGTTCAAGCCGCTAGGGCCTGTGTAGAGCATCAGAGGAAACATCAGCGTGCTCATCACGATCATCATTTTCTGCTGACTAGCCTGATCCGGATTAATAGTCGCGGGGCGAGGCATGAACTTCTGTTGCGCGTACATCACAACGCCCATTAAAATCGGCAGCAGATTAATCGAATGCAGGTGCCACCCAAAAAGAAGTGGAATCGGATGCGCAAAGGCGTAAATCGAGTCCGGCTTGGATAAATCATTAATCCAAGTCAGCGGAATGCCAAAAGGATGCAGAAACGGTGCATGTCGCAACTCAAAGGTGTTTTGCAACGCTTCCCACAGCGCAATCCAAATGGGGGTCTGAAGGAACATCGGCAGGCAACCTAGCACGGGGCCAGCGCCTTGTTCCTTGTAGAACTGCATCATCGCCTTGTTCAATTCTTCGGGCTGGTCTTTGTACTGCTTGCGGAGCTTTTCCATCTCCGGGCCCATCTTCTGCATCTTCTGCATGGAAACCTGCGAGCGCCGGGTGATGGGATGCAATATCAGGCGGACGATGATCACCAGGGCGATGATCGCCAGGCCCCAATCGCGCAGGATAAAGTGAAAGCCGCGCAGCATGTCGACCAGCGCGGTAATCACCGGCTGAAACGCACAGAAGCCGCAGAAGCCATGGCTCATCGTGCGGAACGTTGAGTCATATCCGAGCGGCGGAGCGGAATAATAACTGCTGGAAATGACAGAAAGTTTTTTGGGCCCGAAGAAAACCCACAGGGGCAATTCAGCAGTTGTGCCAGGCTTGAGCGTGGCGTCGGCGGTAGTCAGGGTAGTGATGACCTGGCGGTCTTCATCCGAAGGCGCTTGGCCATTGAGCGTAGTCGCTTCGGCATCGGAAACCTGAAGCGAAACCAGATTTTTCGGCGCCGGTTCGGGACGGACAATCGCCAGGAAATAGACGCTGCTGGCGCCAAACCAGCGCATCGGCTGCTGGGTTTTTTCCTCGACAATCAGCCGGCGCGTGGGTGTCTTAAAAAATTCGCTGAGGTTCCAGTGACCCGCCTCGATGCTGTTCTCCGACGGATAACCAGCGAGAATCTGCCGATCATCGGTCGATTCCATTTCCCGTGTGGGCGGCACGACGCCGTTCATCATGGTGTGCACGGTCAGCGGGTGGCTCGAAAGATTGATCACCTGCTCATTGACCTGGGCTTCGTATCCCTGGCGGCGATCATCTTGCGGAAAAACGGCAAAGGTTTTTTCCAGCCGGGCTAGTCCTTTACCAGCGGCATCGTTGAGGGTCAGGCCAAAAGTCGCCGACGATGGAGTCTTTACCAGCAGTTGCCAATCGATCTGGGACAAGTCGATGCTCTGGCCATTTAGCGTGATCGAATCGGTAGCCAGAGCGGCGTGCGAAACGTCATTGACATCCAGCGGCTGTTCGTAGGTGTAGGCGCTGTTGCCGTCGACGGATTGCTTGAATTGATTCAGCGCTACATGCACGACGCTGGCGCCGCGCGGGCTCAGATCAAGCTCCATGGAGTAGGTTGGATCGTTCCGCACGCCGGAGCCGATGGAGATGGCGGCGGGCTGGGTGGTGGAAGAATTGGCGATGCGCACCGCGCTGGTGGAGGCTGTGGGGGCCGCTGATGTAGTAGTAGCCGCTGGAGCGGAGACAGCCTGCTCAGGAGGCGTTTCAACGGGTTGGTTGCTGGTCTGCGCAGGCTGTGTCGTGACCGTCCAATGGTTTTTGACGGCCAGATACTGCATCAAAAGCTGCCATCCCAGAACCGCCGCCATGGCAAAGCAGACGGCGGTTAACATTCGGCGAGTGTCCATGTAGAAATTTACCTTTGCGTGTCTGTTCTATTTCAGAAAGCCGCCGATGGCATCGACGGGAAGGTTTCGCGGATATCATCCGCGGCTTTATTTAAGCGATTTTCAACGGCCATCCAACAATCGCGTTCCTAAAAAATCATCCAATTCCTTTATCGCTTCCACTTTTTTGACGGTGGCATCCACATCGTACATGAGGCGTACAAATTCGATATGGGTATCGGAGAGAATCGCAAAACTGCTGCGCAGGTCGCGATCGCGCGGTTGGCCCACGGAGCCCACGTTCACGATGGCCTTTTCATCGGTGATTTCGTATTTGCCGCCCAGTTCGTCGGGGCTGAAGAAATCCGGGCCTTCGAGGAAAACGCCCGGAACATGCGTATGGCCGACAAAGCAGAGCTTTTCAAAGCGCTCAAAGATCGAAACAAATTTGCCAGGATTAGTGTAGATATCGTCGGGGAAAATATATTCATTGATCGGCCGGCGCGGGCTGGCGTGCACCGCGAGGAATTGCGGCGTTCTATAGCGCACCGGCAAGCTACCGAGAAATTTCCATCGCGCTGCTCGCCGCTCGATATCCGTATCCAGCTCAAATTGCCGCCGCGTCCAGTATGAAGCAGATTCGGCGCTGCTGTTAAAGTTATAGGGTTCGTACAGCGCCGCGAAATCATGATTGCCCATCAAAGTGACCGTGGCACGTTGGCGGATTAAATCAAGGCATTCAATAGGGTTAGGTCCATAGCCAATGACATCGCCCAGGCAGACGATCTCGGTGATGCCGCGCTTATCCAGCTCAGCCAGAACAGCCGTCAGGGCTTCGAGATTCGAGTGAATATCGCTGAGAATCGCGATCATTTGCGTTGAATGACACTACGGGAGACATCCGTTTGCGGCAAGTGGCAGTTTTTGGGGACTATATTCATAAACATCTGATGCGAAAAGAAACCGCCCGCAGTTGAGCATTATTACTTTTTTGCGTCTACAAAAGATCGAGCGAAAAGCGTATCGTGGATTTCGTGGCGGCGGATCGCCTTTTCGGCAGGAGCTGAATCATGAATTCATGTTATCGATGGGTTTGTAGCATAATGATATTGTGCGGGGCGAGCGTAATTTGCCGGGCCGATTCGGGCGCCTCGACTCCGACGACTTTGCCAGCTGCCCAACTCGCGACCCATCAGCCGTCAGGATGGGTCATTAGAGTTTCGCACACCACGCGCCCGGAGGATGTGAGCAATTGGCAGGAACAGATTGCGGTGGATCGGCATGAGATTGATGACCTCCGCAATCAGGCGATTCCCAATGCGGAATGGAATCAGCAAACAACGCGCTGGCAAACTCGGGCGGGAAGCCCTGATCGGGCTGATGCCCAAACGCAAATCAATACTTTTAACGCCAAGCTGGAAGCATTGGATACGGAGATAGCCGACTTGCGGGGAAAAATTCAGCGGGCTGGCGAAGTTATTTTTGTCTATGGCTCGACCGAGCAGGGAGAACCGATCACGGTGTATAGCCAGAATGCGGTGACGGCCGATCTCGCGTCCTCCATGGAGCCGGGAAATACTTACCGAGTTTTTGGGGCTCCATCCCATGAAAATGGAGTGCTCAAAATATCCCTGATCAATGCATTTCAAGTGGACGCTCCGCAGGATAGTGGGAAGACCTCAGCCAATGGAGCATCGTCCGGACCAATGGAAGGCTTGCCCGACTCTCTAGCGGCGATGTCTGCTCCCAACGCATGTTTCAGCGCGAAAGAATTGAGCCAATGCTCGGTAACTTCGGATGGAACGATCACGGCTGGGCCCGAGGGCGCAACGCTGCATCTTCAGGGGACCGAAGGAATGGATTTTCGCCTCACGGGCGAAATTTTTACTGGCCAGGAGTCAAAAAGCGTTCTCTTTTGGTTCCGCAAAGAAAGTTCTTTGCATGTGTATGATCTGGATGCCAGCGGCATGCGTGTAAAGCGGCTTCTCCTGGCCGGGCAAATGGTACGAAAATTCGCCTACCCGATTCGGCTGCATCTCCCCGTCGGGCAATGGATCCCCGTGCGAATCGATGTGCGCCAAAGTGCCATCAGTGCCACCTTCGGCGATCAATCCGGCACCGCCGAAGGTCCATTAACCACGGACGGGCAGAATAGCATCGCCTTGATGCCGGGCGGTCGCGTTCGGAATATTCGCGTTGCCATTGAACAGCCGGCAATCGTCAAGGATAAGAATTAATTCGGCGTGTGATCGTGGTTGGCGGCCGCCGTTTGTTTTTGGCTTCTTCTTTCCATACACTGTTCCCCCCTTATGAAAGCCAAAAGGCGGCATGAACTGGCGGAGAATGATTTGTCCAAGGCGATCGTGCGCCTGCCGACGTTTTTTGAGCTTTATGGCAATAAGATTCTGATTGCCTTCATCGTTGTATGTCTGGCGTTTATTGTTTTTCGATATCAGTGGACTCGCCGCACGGAGCGGGCGATGGTTTCGGCGGATTCGCTGGCGCAGGCGAGGCTATCCCTGGTAGAACTTTCGGACTTTGTGGGATCGCCCACTGAGCCAGAGCCGACAGCAGCCAGGCGCTCACAGCTTGTTACGGATATTCGCGATGCGCTGGAGCAAGTGAAGACGAATACGACGGATCGGCTGCAATTGGTGCAGGAATTGATCTTGCGTGGCGATTTGAATTGGCAGATTGCGATGATGCCGGAGTTGCCAGGGGCGACCACGCGTCCAGCGCTGCGGCCGGATCAGACGCCAACGGAATCCCTCGATAATGCCAGTCATGCTTACGAGCAGGTACTCAGCCAATATCCGGATCAGAAATTTGCAGTGATCCAGGCCCATTTTGGGTTGGCGGCGATTGATGAGAATCAGCACGCCTGGGATAAGGCGAAGCAGGAGTATCAGGCGATCGAAAACGATCCCGCCACGGCCCCGGGGTTGAAAGAGCAGGCGCAAGACCGCGAGCGGCTGCTAGGACAGATTTCAAAGCCCGCCTATCTGGCTCCTCCGGCGACGCAGCCGGTGAAATAATTGATCTGATTTAAGAAACCGCAATGAGGGCGTTGCTGCTTTCCCCTAAAATCTCGGATATTTCATCCTATCGCAGCGACTGATCTTTAATCTGCTGCTTCAATTCTTCCAGCGACGCCACGCCTGCGGGCAGGGTTGCTTCTTCAATCAGCATCACCGGAATGCCGTCACGGATGGGATAGCGAAGGCCACCGATTTCTGCGATGAGGAAATCCCCTTCCTGCTGAAGTGGGCTGCGCGTGAGCGGGCAGCGGAGGAGAGCGAGAAGCTCGGGGTCAAATTTATTATATGAGGAAACGTCTGCCATCGATTTTAAGTTATATCCATTTGGGTCGAGTTTGCGAATATGATTTGAAATAATGAATTCGCGTTATCACCGCCAGGAAATCTTGCCGCAAATCGGAGTGGGCGGCCAACAGCAGATTGGCTCTGCGCGCGTGCTTGTAATTGGCTGCGGAGCGCTGGGGACCGTAATGGCGGAATTGCTGGCGCGGGCGGGAGTTGGGCATTTGCGGATTGTGGATCGGGATATTGTGGAATGGACGAATTTGCAGCGGCAGGTTTTGTTTACGGAAAATGATGCGAAAAATGGGCTGCCCAAGGCGGTGGCGGCGGCGGAGCGGCTTAGGGAGATTAATTCGGAGATTGTGATTGAGCCGCTGGTGACGGATGTGGATGCGGGGAATGTTGAACCTGTTTTATCCTTGGGTTCTCAAAGCCCACGGATGCCAATCCGTGGACTTTCTGCTGCGGATGAGAATTCTTTCGCGGCATTTCCGGATTTGATTCTCGATGGGACGGATAATGTCGAGACCCGCTATCTGATCAATGATGCGGCGGTGAAGCATAGCATTCCCTGGGTTTATGCGGCGGCGGTGGGGATGGAGGGGCGGGTAATGGGGGTAATCCCAGGGCGAACGCCATGTTTGCGATGCGTTTTTCCTAATCCACCCGCGGCAAGTGAATTAGCGACGTGTGATACCACAGGGGTACTGGGAGTGGCGTCGGCGGCGATTGCGTCACTGGCGGTTGTGGAAGGATTAAAGTTGATTCTGGGACAAACGCCGAGCCATCTTCTCGCGGCAGATGTGTGGGCGGGGCGATTTTCGCAAATAGACCTGAAAGAAAATCGCGTTCCGGATTGTCTTTGCTGTGGGGAGCGGAAATTTGAATTTCTGGAGCGGCCCGCAACATCGGATAGTGCGAAACTGTGCGGGCGAAATGCGGTGCAGGTTCGCGGGAATGACGTGGTGGATTTGGGAATGCTGGCTAAGCGCCTGACGCCAGATGTGGTAGTTCAGCATACGCCTTATATGTTGCGGGCGATGTTGCGCGAGCCGGCGGGCGTGATTCTCAGTGTGTTTCCTGATGGGCGGGTTATTGTCACGGGAACAACGGATATCGGGCGGGCACGCTCAATTGTCGCGCGGTTTGTGGGTGCTTGAAGAAACTGGCGGGTTGGCCTAGGCTTAAAAACTATTCACCACGAAGGCGCGAAAAGACAAAAAATGGGCAAAATGGGATTCTTCGTGTCTTCGTGACTTCGTGGTTAAGTGAAAGATTTAGATGTCGGAAATGATTCAACGCCAATCTCGCATGCAGGCCAAAAGCGTGCTGGAACTGATCGGCAATACGCCGCTGCTCAGTTTTAAGCGCACGGGTCGAAAAAATGGCGTGCAGATTTTCGCCAAGGCGGAATGGTTCAATCCGGGCGGCTCGGTGAAGGATCGGGCGGCCCTGAACATGATTCTGGAGGGAGAACGAAGCGGCAAACTGACTAAAGATAAAATTCTCATCGATGCGACCAGTGGCAATACGGGAATTGCCTATGCGATGATCGGAGCCGAGCGCGGGTATCACGTAAAATTGGCGCTGCCGAAGAATGCGAGTCCGGAACGCAAGGCAAGCCTGATTGCCTATGGAGCGGAGATAATTTACACCGATCCGACCGAAGGCACCGATGGGGCGCAGCGGCGGGTGAAAGAGATTGTAGAGGAAGAGCCGGAGAAATATTTTTATCCGGATCAGTACAACAACGACGCGAATTGGCGGGCGCATTACCAGACAACCGCCGAAGAAATCTGGAAGCAGACGGGCGGACAGGTGACGCATTTTGTGACCGGGTTGGGGACGACCGGCACGTTCATGGGGGTAACGCGCAGGCTCAAGGAATTGAACCCCGCGATTCAGTGCATTTCCATGCAACCCGATGCGCCGCTGCATGCATTGGAGGGATTGAAGCATATGCCGACGGCGCTGGTGCCGGGAATTTATGACCCCGCAATCGCTGATGAGCAGATCGAGGTCGCTACGGAAGACGCGCATCGCATGGCGGTAAGACTGGCGCGCGAGGAAGGATATTTGGTGGGAGTTTCCTCGGCGGCGAATATGGTGGCGGCGGTGAAAGTGGCTGAGGGGCTGCGCGAGGGCGTGGTGGTCACGATCTTCTGCGATTCTGCCAGCAAGTATTTATCCGAGAGTTTCTGGACAGATCCGGACAGCGAAGCCGCGAATTGGCCGTGATAGGCTGATTGGTCGCAGGGTATTTTGCCGAGTATAATTCGGGCGGGTGATTGCTATGACCTATCGTGGACACATCAAGAATGAGCAGGTCGTGCTGGATGAGCCAGCGAAAGCACCGGACGGCACGCCGGTGACGGTGGATGTGCTGCAACCTTTAGAAACCACAGGCAACTCCGGATCATCTGGAGAAAAGTCTATTTGGGATGCGTTGTTGGATGTGGCAGGTACTGCTGAAGGACTTCCGCCAGATTTCGCTGCAGAGCATGATCACTACATTCACGGCACACCCAAACGAAATACTGCGAAATGAAGCGGTTTGCGGACACGCACTTTTTCCTTGCCTTAATCAATGCCAGTGATTCCAGTCATGCGCTTGCTCGGACATATTTGCAGGATCAGCAAGCTGTCTTAGTTACATCGGAGTGGGTATTGCCGGAGGTGGCGGATGGATTAGCGCTGCGCCATCTTCGTCACACATTTCTCAACCTGATGAAACAGCTCTGCACTTTCCCAAAATCGATCATTGCCCACGCCGATCACGCAACTTTTGAACTTGCTTTCGAGCTTTATACCAATCGCTCACAGGCGATCACCATTTCGAGCAAGCGGGTTTTGTCGCCTTGCTAAAATAAACATGCAACCATTAACGATTTCCAAATTGCTCTATCATCAGATCGAATCCGAAGGTTCGACTATTTTCCCGAATGAATGCTGTGGCGTTATTTATGGCCACGATGAACCCAATCGCCGAGTGGTCACGAGACTGGAAGCGGTGAATAACGAGTTTGAGGAAGCGGAAAAGTATCACCGCTTTTCCATCACGCCGAAGGATTTAATCGCTGCCGAGAAGAGCGCGGCGGAGCATGGCGAGTTGGTTCTCGGCTTTTACCATTCTCATCCCGATCATCCCGCCCGTCCGAGTGAATATGACCGCGTGCACGCCTGGCCGTTTTATTCTTACGTCATTGTGTCTATCATGAAGGGCAAGCCAGCGGATATGACCTGCTGGGTGCTGGATGAAGCGACCGAGCAATTTATGCAGCAACCGATCCAGCTGGCTTAAAGAAGGAGAATCCCCATGCCTCTTAAACCCCAGGGCCGAATTTTTGACGATATCACGCAAACTATTGGGGGGACGCCGTTGGTGCGGATTCACCGCTTGATACCGAAAGATCAGGCGATCGTACTGGCTAAGTGCGAATTTTTTAATCCGCTTTCCAGCGTAAAAGACCGCATCGGATTGGCGATGATCGAGGCGGGCGAAAAGGCGGGGAAGGTTGATAAAAATACAGTGATCATTGAAGCGACCAGCGGCAATACAGGCATCGCGCTGGCATTTGTATGCGCGGCCAAGGGATACAAATTAATTCTGACCATGCCGGAGAGCATGTCGGTCGAGCGGCGCCGATTGCTCAAGGCGCTGGGGGCGCAGGTGGTGCTCACGCCGGCGGCAGAGGGAATGCGGGGATCGCTTAATAAAGCTGCGGCGCTGGCGAAGGAACAACAAAAAGCGTTTATGCCCATGCAGTTTGATAATCCCGCGAATCCCGAGATTCACCGCAAAACCACTGCCGAAGAAATCTGGGCGGATACCAATGGGCAAGTGGATATTCTCATCTCCGGCGTCGGCACGGGGGGCACGTTGACTGGCGTTGCAGAAGTCATCAAGGCGCGCAAGCCATCCTTCAAAGCGATTGCCGTCGAGCCTACCGCTTCGCCGGTAATTACGCAGACATTGGAAAAGAAACCGGTGGTTCCCGGGCGTCATAAAATCCAGGGATTGGGTGCTGGCTTTGTCCCTGCGAATCTCCATCTGGACATGGTGGATGAAGCGGTGGAAGTTACCGACGACGAAGCCTTCGCGTGGGCTCGGCGGCTGCATAAGGAAGAAGGGCTATTCGGCGGAATCTCCTCCGGCGCCGCGATTTGTGCTGCGGCAAAAATCGCTGCCCGCACGGAAAATAAGGGCAAAATGATCGTCGCCATCCTGCCCAGCATCGGTGAACGCTATCTCTCGACGCCTCTGTTTGAGGAAGAATGATGCGCGGCGCAAGCGAAGTTTCGCTCGTGCAGGCAGCGCCAGCGGATGCGGAGCTGATTTTTTCATTCATGCAACAATTGCGTTGTGACGATCATGTAGCCGCTCATGCAACTCCTGGGGATATGCTCCAAGCGGTAGCTGAATTAATTTCAACTAGCAGCCTGGGACGGATCTGGATTATTCGCGAAAAAAACCAAAGCGTGGGTTATGCCTCGCTGCACTTTTTTCATAGTCTGGAATTCGCTGGGCGTTGCGCACTTCTGGATGAGTTTTTTGTGGCAAAAGAGTATCGTGGGATTGGAATTGGCAAGGCGGCCCTATGCTGGATATGCCAAACAGCAGTCGTACAGCTTTCGATAAAAGCTATATTTCTGGAGATGACTGCTGGGAATGCTGCGGCTGAAGCGCTTTACCGCTCGGTCGGATTTGGGAAGCGTCCCTACCATTTATTCTTTAGAAGAACGAACAGCGAATGACCCTGCGGGATAATAATCTCACCTGGCATAGCGGAACCGTGAGCCGACGAAACCGTGAGCAATTGCTCGGGCAAAAAGGCGTAACGCTCTGGCTCACAGGTTTGTCAGCATCTGGCAAATCCACGATCGCATGCTTGTTAGAAAAGAAATTATTCGAGCGCGGCCGCCTGGTCTACCGCTTGGATGGGGACAACATTCGCCATGGCTTAAACAAGAATCTTGGGTTCTCGGCTGAGGATCGACACGAAAACATCCGCCGTATCGGCGAAGTCGCCAATCTCTTTGTCGATGCCGGCGCGATTTGCCTGGCGAGCTTTATTTCCCCCTATCGCGCGGATCGACAGATGGTGCGCGAGATTCATGCTTCGGGTGATTTTCTGGAAATTTACGTGAAAATTTCCCTAGCCGCCGCCGAAAAGCGCGATCCCAAGGGGCTTTATAAAAAAGCCCGTGCCGGCCAGATCACCGGCTTCACCGGCATCGACGATCCATACGAAGAGCCTGAAACTCCCGAACTGATTATCGACACGGAAATTTCTTCCGCAGAAGCCTCTGCCGACCATATACTCAGCTTTCTCGAAAAGCATGCTTACCTGGTCAAATAAATGAGCGCACAAGCAACTTATCGTCCCAGCAACCTGATCGCCGCCGAGCTGGCTCCCAGCGACGGATTTATACATCGCCATATTGGGCCGGAGCCTGCTGATATCAGTGCGATGCTGGAAACCATCGGCGCTGCTTCGCTCGATGAACTCATCGAACAAACCATTCCCGCATCGATCCGATTGCCGGGTGCGCTTGGGTTGGACGAGCCGCGCGGCGAAAGCGAAGCATTGCGTGAATTGCGCGCCATTGCTGCCAAAAACAAAGTCCTCAAATCCTGCATCGGTCAAGGTTATTACGATTGCATCATCCCGCCGGTCATTTTGCGGAACATCCTTGAGAATCCTGGTTGGTACACCCAGTACACGCCTTACCAGGCCGAGATCGCCCAGGGGCGCCTGGAAGCTTTGCTGAATTTCCAAACCATGGTCGCCGATCTCACCGGCCTGCCGCTCGCCAACGCCTCTTTGCTCGACGAAGCCACCGCCGCCGCCGAAGCAATGGCCATGTGCCACGCGATTGTGGAGAAAAAAGGGAAATTTCTTATTGACCGCAATTGTCATCCCCAGACCATTGCCGTGGTTCGCACCCGCGCTGAATCGATGGGAATTGATCTGGCCGTCGATGAAATTAAGGCGGCGAGGGAAATACCGGAAGATATATTTGGCGTGCTGGTGCAATATCCGGGCACCGACGGACGCATGGAGGATTATTCGGAGTTGGCCAAACAGATTCACGCTCAGGGCGGCCTGCTCGTCGTCGCAACAGATTTACTTGCATTGACTCTGATCAAATCTCCGGGCGAATTCGGAGCCGACATTGCCATCGGGTGCAGCCAGCGATTTGGTGTGCCCATGGGCTTCGGCGGACCTCATGCGGCATTCATGGCGACCAAAAATGAATATGCACGCAAACTGCCTGGGAGAATCGTCGGTGTATCTAAAGATGCCGCTGGCAATCGCGCCCTGCGGCTCGCTATCCAGACCCGCGAGCAGCACATCCGCCGTGAAAAAGCCACCAGTAATATCTGCACCGCCCAGGTTTTGCTTGCGGTCATGGCCAGCATGTATGCGGTGTATCACGGGCCCGATGGCCTGCGGCGAATCGCGAGGCGCACTCACGCTATGGCCGGTGCGATTTGGGCCGGCCTGCAGCGGTTGGGTCACGACGTTGGTGATAAGCCGTTCTTCGATACGCTGCGCGTGAAACCCAACGGCCTTGATCAATCCGCGATCATCCGCTCGGCTGAATTGCGCGGATATAACTTCCGCGCTTATCCCGACGGTTCCATCGGCATCGCTGTCGACGAAACCACCACACGCGCCGATGTCGAAATCATTCTCGAATCCTTCGCAGGCGGTTCGACTTTCCGATTGAATTGCGATGAGCTGGCTACTGCCGCCCTCAATGATCCGCGCGGCCAGATCGAAAACCGCAACTCCCCTTTCCTCACCCATCTCGTTTTCGAATCCTATCACTCCGAAACCGAAATGCTGCGTTACATTAATCGCCTGCAAAGCCGCGATCTTTCGCTGACGCACAGCATGATCGCACTCGGCTCCTGCACGATGAAGCTCAACGCTACCAGCGAGATGATTCCCGTCACCTGGCCCGAGTTTGCCAATATCCATCCGCTCGCGCCCGCCGATCAAACCCGTGGCTACGCCGAGATGTTTTCGCAACTCGAATCCTGGTTTGCTGCGGTGACTGGCCTGCCTGGCGTCTCGCTCCAACCCAACGCCGGCAGCCAAGGCGAATACGCCGGCCTGCTCGCGATCCGCCGTTCTCACCATTCGCGCAACCAATCTAATCGCACCATCTGTCTGATCCCCACCAGCGCTCATGGCACCAACCCCGCTAGCGCTGTTATCGCTGGTTTCCAGGTTGTACCGGTTGCTTGCGATGCGAACGGCAATGTCGATCTGGATGATCTTCGCGCCAAAGCTGAGCAGCACAAGGACAATCTCGCCTGCCTGATGCTCACCTATCCCAGTACGCATGGCGTTTTCGAAGAACAGGTTCGCGAGATTTGCGGAATCGTTCATGAATTTGGCGGCCAGGTTTACATGGACGGCGCCAATATGAACGCCCAGGTCGGCCTGACGAGCCCCGCGGCAATCGGCGCCGATGTCTGCCATCTCAACCTCCACAAAACTTTCTGCATTCCCCACGGCGGCGGCGGCCCGGGAATGGGGCCGATTGCGGTAGCGGAGCATTTGCGCGAATTTCTGCCGGGAAATCCGTTTGAAAATTCGCATGGAGCGGTCAGTGCTGCTCCGTTCGGCAGCGCGGCCATCCTCCCCATCTCCTGGATGTACATCCGCATGATGGGCGCCATTGGCCTGAAGCGCGCCACGCAGACCGCGATCCTCAACGCCAATTACATGATGGCCAAACTGGAGCCGCATTATTCGGTTCTATTCAAAGGCACGCGCAGTCGAGTCGCCCATGAATTCATTCTCGATTGTCGCTCATTCGAAAAAACCGCTGGCGTCAAAGTCGAAGACATTGCCAAGCGTCTCATGGACTATGGCTTTCACGCTCCCACGATGTCTTTTCCCGTCCCGGGCACGCTGATGATCGAGCCGACCGAAAGCGAATCCAAAGCGGAGCTGGATCGCTTCTGCGATGCCCTGATTAAAATTCGCCAGGAAATCCGCGATATCGAAGACGGCAAACAATCGCGCGAAGACAACCCTCTCAAGCATGCTCCGCACACCGCTGCCGCCATCGCTTCAGATAATTGGTCGCACGCCTATTCCCGTGAGCAAGCCGCCTACCCTGTCGCCTGGCTGCGCGAGCACAAATTCTGGCCATTTGTTTCGCGCATCGACAATCCTTATGGCGACCGCAATCTGATCTGCACGTGCCCGCCGGTGGAAGAATTCGCGCGGTGATCGTAGATTTGGTTCAAATGATCCAAAATCAGATGCAACCACAGAGGCACAGAGGCACAGTGGCCAACTCGATCCGCCAACAAATTCAAAGAGTGAATAACCGCAAAGGCACGAAGGGCGCAAAGAAATACAAAGATATTTTTAATTTATTTTCTTCATCTTCTTTCGCTTCCTTTGCGACTTTGCGGTTTAAATTTTTTATTAATTTCTTCGCTGTCACATACTGCAAACGAAGCGCGCCTCTGTGCACTCTGTGCCTCTGTGGTTTAGTTCTTCTCTTCTCCGTTGCAACCGCGCAAACCCGCCCCACAACGCAGCCAACCGAAGAGCAGCCGGGCGATCATCTGGTTACCACGGAACATTCCATTACGCTTAATGGCCAATCTCTTCGCTATCGCGCCACCGCAGGCACGATTCAGGTCAAAGGCGAAAATGATAAGCCCAAGGCGACGTTTTCCTTCGTGGCTTACCAAAAACTTCCTACGACCCAGCCGAGCCAGCGGCCTATTACCTATCTTTTCAATGGTGGTCCTGGTTCCTCGTCTGTCTGGCTTCATCTCGGCGCTGCCGGGCCGAAACATCTGGTTCTCAATCCCGATGGGTCGCTGCCTGCCCCGCCATATCAGCTTCAGGATAATCCCGCGACGTGGCTCGATGCCACCGACCTGGTTTTCATTGATCCGGTTGCGACGGGTTACAGCCGCCCCGCAGAGGAACAAAAGGGGAGCGAATTTTTTGGCCTGCACGAAGATGTGGCATCGGTTGCCGATTTCATCCGCCTGTATGCCACGCGCAATGAGCGGTGGACCAGCCCTACTTTCATCGCGGGTGAATCCTATGGGACCACGCGCGGGGCGGCGATTTCTCAATATCTGATGGATCGTTATGGCATGGCGCTCAATGGCATCGTGCTGATTTCATCAGTGCTGAATTTTGAAACGATTGATACTACGCCGGGGAATGACATTGCCTATGCCCTCGATCTTCCCAGCTATACGCTGATCGCCCTGTATCACAACAAGCTCAAACCCGCTGACTTTCCTGCTCCCGATGGCAAACCCATGAATCGCGCGCAGATCATCGCAGCGGTCAAAGATTTCACCATCCACCAATACCTGCCGCTGCTCGCCGAGGGAAATCTATCGCCCGATCAGCAACAGAAATTATCGCAGCAGCTCTCGCATTTCACCGGCCTCCCCGCTGATTTGATTCTCCGCTCCGACAATCGCATCGATCCTGGACTGTTTGAAAAGAATCTGTTGGCGGATCAGCAGAAAGTGCTGGGCCGATTCGACGCGCGCATCACCGGGTTTGATCTGGATCGCACGAATAATTATCCGGACATTGATCCCAGTTACTCTGGCTACTTCGCTGCCTATTCGGCAACCCTCAACCAATACATTCGCAGCGAACTCGGTTTCAAATCTGATCTGCCTTACGAAATTCTCACCAGCAAAGTCTTCCCCTGGAAATTTGGCGATCCCGGCACGACCGGTTATCTCAATGTCAGCGGCGATTTGCGAGGGGCGCTAGCGAAAAATCCGCACATGAAGGTTCTCTTCGTTAATGGTTATTACGATCTGGCCACGCCTTTCATGACGGCGGATTACACCATCGATCATTTGAATTTATCGCCTGAGCTGCGGGCGAATATTCAGCACGTTTATTTCGATTCAGGCCACATGGTTTACCAGGTCTCCGCCGCTGCGAAACATTTGCACGACGATGTGGCTGGTTTCATCCAAGCTGCCAGATAATTTTCGATCTTCTAATCGACAGCTTTTCTCAACGTTTCTTCGTCAGCATTTCCTTCTCAGCGAGCCTATAATTTGCCCAACCAGTAGTGTGCATGGACACGCTGCCGCCTAACAAAATTTATCATGGGAGTATAAACATGGATCGCGATGGTTTGCTTCAATTCCTCGACTTTTCCCGCAGCCGATTGATCGGCACTTTGGATACGATTGAAAAAAGTGGTCAGCCCGCCGAACAAGTGCTCGGCTGGCGCCCCGGCCCAGGTCGCGCACATATGGGCTGGCAATTTATGCACTGCGCCGCCACGCATGACCGCTATCTCAATGTTCGCCTCAAGGGCGCAGCCGAAAAAGACCCCACGCTGGTCAGCACCTACGGCGGCGGTTCCACTCCCAGCGATTCCAACATCCCCACCTTTGCCGACATCCGCAGCAAGCTCGAAGAAACCTACGCCCCCTTTCGGCAATACATTGCCGCCGCCAGCGATGCTGATCTAGCCAAAAGTATTTCTTTCCCCAATAACGTCCAGCGAACACTCGCGGAATCTGTGCTGCTCATGGCTTGGCACGAATCGCACCATCAGGGGCAGATTCATCTGACGTGGAATATGTATAAAGCGGAGAATGACATCAAGTAAACTCTAAATCGGAATCTCGAAATCCGAAATACGAAACAAATCCCAAATTCCAAAAAGAAAATCCCAAACAAAACACCTGTTTGGGATTTTGAATTTTTGGTGTTATTCGAATTTGTTTCGGATTTCGAGTTTCGTATTTCACTATTTCGGCGGGCACAGCATTTGCGATTCACACGCGCATGGATATCAATCCCCGCTTATACGTCGAAATCCACCCCTTTGAAGGCCCTCGTCAACCCCACCCGCATCCCATCCGCGACGGCCATTTCGACCCGGACTACGTCTATAAAGTCCTGGGCATGTACAACCCCAGCGAAACCAGCGAGTGCTATTTCGTGATCGCTAATCCCGAGCGGCAAATCTGGTTCATCCCCCAGCGGCACTTGCTGGCGTATCGCCTGATTGATTCGGAAGAGCTGTTTCTCCCCCGAACGCCGCTGCCCAATTCGCATCATTCTCGTAACCCAGATCAATCAAAATCTTCGGGAGCTCCGGAACCTGAATTAAAATCTCCCCGAGGCGCTGGCGATGCTCAGGTTTCTTCCATCGTCCAATTCCTTTCTGATCCACCGGGCGAACGCCATTAAGCGCGCTGGTGTCGAATCGCTCATTCTGGCTCTGATGAAAACCCGTTAAGTCACGCTTCATTTTTTCGCCCGTAAATGCTTCGATGCGCTTTTGCATCCCCGGCACATCGGTGACCAAATCTTCATATTTAATCAGCAGCACATCCTCTCGGTCTTTTTGCGCCATAACGGCTGTGTGCAATAATTTAAATTCTTCCAGATCCTGAAAATATTGCCGATCGTGCAGCACATGATGGCTGGTCAGCATGTCGCGCGGATCGCGCACCATCACAATTGCACGCAACTTTGCTTGCCGACTCCGATAAAAATTCCGAATCGCATTGAGCTTTAAAATATCGCGTGGCACTTTCGAGATCATTATTTCGTGATTCCGCCAACACCACGTGGCTGCCCGCCAGCCGCTGATCTCTTTATGAAATTGCTTGGCATTCGGCAGGGCGTGCTCCATCATGGCCAGAAGCAGCGTTGTCCCACTGCGCTGATAGCCGCAAATCAAAATGTGCGTGCGGAGTTTTTTTAAGCCGAATAGACCAGTATCGCTGAAGCGATAAATGGGCGCAATCAATCGGCGGCGGAATCGCTTGAGGGCAGACCAATCATCGTAAATCGTCGCGTTGGGATTAAGCACGGCTACAGACATATCACCCAAAGTGCGCATTCAAGACAAGCGAGTCCTCTAATCCAACCCCGGTTAGAGCAATTACACCTGCCGCAGCGCTTCAAGATATCGCCCGTTTTTGCTTGAGTTCCGTCGCCGCAGGAAAGCGGTCAATTCCTTTACCTTGGGATGCGCTCCATTTTGCTCGACTTCTTCAATCGCCAGCGCGATTGGCTTTTCTTTGCCATAGAACAACTTGCGGCAAGCTTCTTCCAGGCACCCAATCGCATCACGCGGAAATCCGGGCGCGCGCTCGAGGCCGAGTGTATTGACGCCGCGCACTATGTCCGCCCCGTCGATTTTCAAGAACGGCGGCGCATCTTTGCGAATTCGCGCATAACCCGCCAGATATGCAAAATCCCCGACTGTGACATAATGATGAATTCCCACGCCGCCCATCATCGCCACAAAATTTCCCACCTGCACGTGGCCAGCGATCATCGCGTTATTACCGATGATGCAATTGTTGCCGACCTGCGCGTCGTGTGCGATATGCGCATTGACCATCAGCAGATTATTCGATCCTACGCGCGTGATTCCGCCGCCCGCTTCCGTGCCAAGATGAATGGTGACCGATTCGCGAATGTGATTGTTATCGCCTATCTCCAGCCGGGTGGTCCCGCCGCGGTATTTCTTATCCTGAGGCTGAATGCCTACCGAGCAATGCGGAAAAAACAGATTATTCTTTCCGATCGTGGTATTGCCCAGAATCACCACATGGCTGACCAGACCGCACCCAGACCCGAGCACCACACCCGGCCCGATATTGCAGAATGGCCCGATCTCCACATCTTCAGCGATCTTCGCCTGCGGAGAAACAACAGATAATGGATGAATGGAAGGCATTTTAAAAATGAACGATGAACGATGAATGCTGAACGCTGAAAGAAAAACTAAGCTTTCCACAAGAAATTTTGTAATCCATATTGCGCATTTTTTCAGCCTTCATCCTTCATAATTCAGCCTTCTCTTACATTGGCTCCGCATCAATCAACATGAACTTAATTTCCGCTTCCGCGGCCATTTTATCCAGCACAAACGCCTTGCAGCGCACATGACCCGTGCGGCTTTTCACGCGCACTGCGGTGGCTTCCAGGATCAATTGATCCCCCGGCACCACCGAGTGGCGCATTTTTACCTTATCCATAGACAAGAGCACCGGCAGTTTCCCAGTGTGCTCCAAACGTTGCGAAAGCAGGATGCCGCCCAATTGCGCCATCGCTTCGACGATCAGTACGCCAGGCATCACGGGTTGGCCGGGATAATGTCCCTGAAAAAAAATATCGTTGAACGTAACATTCTTCACGCCGATCGCTTTTTCATCCCCGATAATCTCCAGCACACGGTCCACCATCAACATTGGATAGCGGTGCGGCAAGATTCGCTGAATCTTGCGGATGTCCATGGCTGCATCACGGCTCACCAACGAAACCCGGCTATCCAGCTCCTGTTGCTCCAGAAGCCGCCTGGCCAACTGATGATTCAGTGAATGCCCCGACTTATGCGCAAATATTCTCCCTCGAAGCGGCCTGCCCACCAGATATAAATCTCCGATCAAATCCAGCACCTTGTGCCGGGCGCATTCATCGGCAAAGCGAAAATGATTATCAATCGGCCCCTTCGCGGAGATTACCAGCAATTCTCTTGGTGTTAGATGCTTGCCCATCCCCCGCGCCCGCAATTCCGCTGCTTCATTCTCAAATATAAATGTCCTGGCCGGCGCCAATTGGCCGACAAAATCATCGCTTCCCAGTTGAAACGCGAACATCTGCCTTCCCACCGGCGGCGGCGCTTCAAAATCGTAAATGATTTCCAGGCGATCGCTCGGTCCCGGCAGCGCAGCCAATGTCGAATCCCCTCGACTGACCTGAATCGGCTTATCAATAATCAACGGCTGCACCGGCGCGTCGAGTTCGGTAATCCCCGCCTTTTCAATTGCTTCCACAAAAATATTCGACGATCCATCCCCGCCCGGCAGCTCTCCGATAATCCCTCCACTCACCTTCACCACCGCATTATCAATTCCCATCCCCGCCAGCGCCGCCAGGCAATGCTCCACCGTCTCCACCGCCAGCGTTCCATTACGCAGACACGTGCGTCTGGGGTGTTTGAGAACATTGTGCACCACCGCCGGTATCGCCGCGGTTTTGGCATCGGTCTGGCGGACAAATGTCACCCCGCTATCCGCCGCCGCCGGCGCAAAGGTCAGCGTCGTCCGCTCGCCCGAGAAAAGCCCCGGGCCGGCGAAGGAGATTTCCCTGGAAATGGTCTTCTGGCGGGTCACAACTAATACAAAAATGAGGCCCGAAGAACCAAGGATGATAGAAAAAGCAGGCTAATTGTGGGGTTCACGACGGATATCATGGTCCTATATTCTTTCATTCTTCAGTCTTCATCCTTCATTCTTCCATTTTTCG
>DASXDR010000005.1:0-8014 GCA_036490535.1 Tepidisphaeraceae bacterium
GGCGCTGGCCGTTGAGGTCATGATCGTACGCAGCAGGCCAAAGCCCTTCTCGTGAATACACGCCTCCATGCATGCCAGCCCCTGGCCGTGCGGCGCATCATCCGCAGCTTGGTCCAAAGCCCGAAGCGTTTCCACCGCCTGTTCAGCAATCAAACGCTCACGATCCGATAATTGCGAGAAATCCATAGAACCTCCAGGTTGAATCTCTCGATTTTACAAAATCTACCCGGCTGGCGCGCTACACCCGAGCTTTCTTAAATGCAATTTTCCTATTGTTCCGCTTGTTGCTCCTTGCTATAATGGCAACTGGTTGGTTTTTCGAACCGAGTATCGCTTTTAGTGACAGGTGTGAGTTTTCTGCCGCTGCAAGTCTCGAATCGCATTTCCTACCTTCGTGGGCCGGAATCGTGTCGGCCTCTTTCCCATTATGACCCGGAAAGACAAAACGAAAGGGTCGAATTGCCCAATTTTTTTTGAACAGGAGATTGTTATGGGCAAGAAGTTATATGTGGGGAATCTGAGCTACGACGTCGATAGCTCGGCTCTCCAAACTTTGTTTGGCGCGCATGGAACCGTAGAGAGCGCGCAGGTCATCAGCGATCGGGACACCGGCCGCAGCAAGGGCTTCGGGTTCGTCGAAATGGCGAGCGATGATGAAGCCCAGGCGGCTATTGCAGCCCTTAATGGCCAACAGCACATGGGACGTGCACTCACCGTTAACGAAGCCAAGCCCCGTGAAGACCGCCCCCGTGGCGGCGGCGGTGGATTTGGTGGCGGCGGTGGTGGTGGCGGCCGTGGCGGATACGGCGGCGGCGGCGGTGGTGGTCGCGGTGGCGATCGCGGCGGCCGTGGTGGTTTTGGTGGCGGTGGCGGCGGCAATCGTCGCGACCGGTTCTAATCCATCCGCTAATCCGATTAGCAATAAGACCCACGGTGAAAACCGTGGGTTTTTTTGTTTAGAAGGTGCCCCAAAAATTATTTCTCAAGAATAGCAGGGAAACAACTCAATAGCCGGGATGTAACGCATCTCGGCTATTCTTTGCCGCGTAGCGGATCGGGTTTGTACAAACATTAATCCCCCGGATGTAGCGTGGTGCGCTCGCTTGCTACGTGATCCCCCAGTCCTAAAGCCCGTTTCAAATTCCCGCCCAGAATCTTTGCCACATCTGTCTCTGATAATCCCAGGGACTGGATCGTCTCAATCCCGTGCAGCGTCTCTTTCTCTTTGTTATACGGAAAATCCAAGCCAAAAATCATCTGATCCACGCCTACCTGGCCCACTAATTCCAACAGCTGTTCTCGCGTCAGATGCCAGAAGCGCAACGCTGGCATCGTAAAAATCGACGCCAGCCCCGCAAACACATTCGACTCGCCCGTCTCCCAGGGGGGCGGGACGTGGTTGAACAGGACTGCCAGCGCTTCTTTGAAAAAGTGATACCCGCCCACATGCTCCATCGAAAATTTCAGCCTGGGAAACTCCCAGGCAATCTCGTCGAAATCAATCACGCGTGAATTTTTCATCCGGGCATGATGCACGCCGGTATGAAACGTGATGAACATCCCCAAATCCTGGGCCGCTTGATAAATCTGAAAAATCTTTGGCGAAAGGATCGAAAAATCCTGCGCATTGGGGTGCAGTTTCATCCCCTTGAACCCCATCTCTTTCAATCGCTGCACCTGCTGGCGCAAATCTTCACGACGAACATCGACCGTGCCAAACCCCAGCAGCCGATCGTGCTTTTTCAATTCCCCCATCAACCAGGCATTGGGATCAAAATCGCACTGATGCGGAAACGGCGCAAAGCAGACTGCCTTTTCGATCTGGCAGGCATCCATCAGCACCAGCAGGCGCTCGATGGTGCCGTCGGCATTCATTGCCGGCGGGAAAACATGCGCGTGATTCACCAGTTGAGCAGTCATGATTGCCTTCCCATAGCCAAAGCGGAATGAAATATCTCCGCAAAAACATGATTTGACAAGTTTTGGTGTTGCTTGACGATTAGGTGAGCCGGGCGTCCTCGCCCCGGACCGGGCCGGGGACGGCCCGGCTCTTCTACGAATCGCACATCAATGCGAATGCGACATCACCGAAGTCTTACCCGGTATACTCCGCCCTATGCGTCTCTCTCCCTGGCTGCTCGCCGCCCTGCTGGGATTTTGCCTTTACCTGCCAACCATTGGCGGCACCTACATCTATGATGATCAATTCATCACTCATAACGACCCTCGCCTCACTTCTCCATCACAATGGTCCAAATTCTGGACGCAAAGCTATTATCCCAATTCGCAGGATCGGCTCTATCGCCCGCTGAGCTCGATGACCTACGCCATTGAATGGCGGCTCTTCGGTGACCGCCCGTGGGTTTTCCATTTAATCAATATCCTGCTCTATGCTGCTGATTGCGCACTGGTCGCTGAATTGGCTCGTCGATTGGGGGGAATCGCGATTGCGTATTTCGCCGGCTTACTTTTCGCGGTGCATCCTGTGCATGTGGAAGCGGTGGCGGGATTAGTCGGGCGTTCGGAATTGCTCTCCACGGGGGCAATGCTGGGTGCGATGATTTTGATCTTGGAACGCCTTACCCCGACGCGCATCCTCTGGATTGCGCTCTTGTTCGTGCTTGGCTTGCTT
Source organism: Tepidisphaeraceae bacterium (assembly GCA_036490535.1). Classification (GTDB taxonomy): domain Bacteria; phylum Planctomycetota; class Phycisphaerae; order Tepidisphaerales; family Tepidisphaeraceae; genus DASXDR01. Next base: position 2,633 of record DASXDR010000005.1, read on the forward strand.
TGCAAAGAACAGGCGATTTTGCTGCCGATTTTTGTTATGGGGATATTGGGGTTGAAAAAAGTGGAAGAACGCGCCCCGCAAGCGGGGCGGCTAAACGAAAACCAGGCGCGAAAGATTTTACTGCTGGTTCTCTGCTGGACCGACACTGCGTATCTCATTCTCCGCGAATATTCGCGCATGAAATTATCCTGGGATCCGGGCCTGCTCGACTGGACCATGCAGCCGCTCATCCGCGCCGTCGGCATCAATCGTTGGCTCGTCCCCTTCTCCGTGCTGGGCCACTACGCGATGCTGATGTTCGTTCCGTACAAGCAATCCATCGATTATGGCTACGCAGTGACCAATTTTGTGCAGCGATTTAACGACCCCTTCCTCTGGCTAGGATTCGCGGCGGCATTGGTCGGAATTACTGCCCTCGCTATTTCTCTGCTCAAACGCTCCTGGCTCGCGTTCTGGTGCCTGCTCGGAATCGCCCTCTCCTATGGCATGGTCAGCAACTTCGCCAGCCTGATTGGCACGATCATGGGCGAACGCCTCATGTTTCTCCCTTCTGTCTTCTTCTGCATTCTTCTTGGCTGGATTGTCTGGCAAAGCAAAAGCCGATGGTTCTTACGCTTGCTATCGATTGCGATTGTCCTGGGGGCAGCGCGAACTACTGTTTATGCCAGCCAATGGCTCAATCGCCTGCAGTTCTATCAGCGCCAGACCGTGAGCAATCCACGCAGCGAGCGAACCTGGTGGCTTTTGGCAGGGGAATTGGATCGGGAGGGCAGGTATGCCGAGGCGATGGCTGCCGACCAGAAGATGCGGGAGATCGATCCCAATTATTGGGTCGGCTGGTATTACGCGGCTCAAATCGCCCTCGACCAGCATCAATACACCCAGGCCTGGGATTATCTCGATCGGGCCTGGAACTGTAATCCCGCAGGCACTCTCGAAATCACTCTTTTGCGTCAAAAGATTCGAGACAGCGGGGGTTTACAGCAGGAGAAAATTCGCCACAATGCTCCGTCCACGAATTCTTAGAAAGGAAACATAACATGGCAGAAGACGCACCCTCAACCGAAACCCCCGCACAGCCCCAAGGCGTTCAGGTGTTCCTCGATGAGCGCGAGCTCAAGACCGTTTATTCCAACGCTTACCGCATGCACACCGCTGCTGAAGAAGTGGTTCTGGACATTGGCTTCAATATGCCCAATCCCAATCCGCAGAATCAAGGTGGCGGCGCCCAGGTGCTCTTCAAGGTCAGCGAGCGCATCATCATGAGCTACCCCGCTGCCAAGCGTCTGTCGGCTTCGCTCATGCAACTGATCAAGCGCTACGAGCAGCAGTTCGGCGAAATCCCCGTCCAGCCCGGCCAGCGCCGCTAAATCTCTGCAACTCAATTGAATTTTCCAAAACCGTCGCGCTGCAAAGCGACGACGGTTTTTTGCGCGCCCGCATCGTTTGGCCCCGGCCCTTGGGCCGGGTTTCCCTTCGGCAATATTATTCAAATAAATCAATCACGGGTTTGTCCGTGCGTTTGCGCCAACACTCCGCGGCACGACGCGCATGTACAGGTGATAAATTGCTCACGATTATCGCATCAAATTCTAATTGCTGGGCTTCCTGGTCATCCACAATTGGAATGCCGTGACAGGTAAATCTACGCCCCCCTAAATTGGTATCGGCAATCGCCACGATCTGCATATCACAGGCTTCAGCGGCTAATCGGTAGGCCAGCATGTTCTTTCCATAATCCGCAAAAAGAACGCGTCGAAAATCATACTTCGCCATTCGCTGGCGTGTCTGGTCGATCTTGGCAAATCGCTCGAATGTTTTTGCTGAAACCTCACGCCGCCCGACTCCTGCGGTTCTCTTAGCGCTCGCCTCGGCTAGTCCTTGTTCAAATGCGTTCTGATACCCCTTGCTTGCGGCGATGATGCCATAGCGGAGCATCCAATCGCGCGAGTAAGGCCAGCCCCATTCCTGCGGAAAATATCTTGCCACCAGCACCAGGTTATTTCGCACATCCAAAAGCATCGTCCGCTCTGAAACGCGTGCCCCCGGCGTTTTCAAATGCGTCACGTGCAGATCATCAAATGTTCGCACATCCCATCCCGCATCGAGCAATCGCAGCGAAAGATCGTATTCTTCCGCCTGCATGAAAAAATCCTCCGGCAAGCCGCCCACTTGCTCCAGTACCGCCCGACGAAACCCTACGCCACACCCAATAAACACATCCGGATACGCGCTGCATTCCCTGCTTCCATCTGGCAGCGTCACCGTGAACCCGGCCGCGCCCAGCATTGGCAATTCCTCAAAATGCTCGATCATCCGCGCGATCGCCCCGGGTTGCGGAAACGAATCGTCATCCAGAAAAACTACGTATTCCCCTCGCGCCAGTGGCAGCGCCAAATTCTTTGCACATGAGCCGCGATTTTCATTCAGCGAGATTAATCGTACTTCCGGAAACTTCTGCCTTACTGCATCGGCAGTCCCATCGCCACTGGCGTTGTCGATGACAAATACTTCGTGCTCTATTTCGCACTCGCGCAGGCGCGCTAATGTCCCCAGCAGCACCTCGCGCCGGTTAAAAGTCGAAATAATGAAACTGAGTCTTGGCATATCCGATGTCGATCAATGACGAAATTCGAATGACGAATCAATGTCCAAATGCCATTAATCAAATCCTGCGATATTTGGCGGCGCGTCCGCAGGACCGCGCTGTACAGCGCTATCCAACGCGGTGCTACGCACCGCCGCTAAATATTGGGAGGCAAATCTTTCAGTATTCGTCGTTCAAATTTCTTCATTTGTAGGCTAACTTTTCGACTCTGCCCGATCACGTATGGCCTGCTCGGCTTTATCCGCCTCTTGCGATACCAGGCCGTTATCATCTTTATTGCTCACTGTTTGCAAATCCCCCAAGCTATGCTGCGTTCCAATCGCCGCGAGGATTTTGCAAGCGCTGAGCCGCGTTACCCAGTTCTCGTTTTTGAGCATGGGCAATACCGCCGGCTCGGCCACGGGTCCTATGCTGATCAGCGCCTGCTCCGCCTGAAATTGCACCTGATTATCGGGCAATTGGCTGGCCACGATCTCGGCGGCGCGGCGATCGTGGATATGTCCTAATGCTTCAATTGCCCCCTGCCGCACGAAGATGTCCGTGCTATGAACCCCTTCGCTCAGTGAAGGAATATTTTTCCGCTCCGCCCAGACGGCCAGCGCCTTGGTGCTCTCGATGCGCACCATTTCTTCGCTGTGTTTCATCAAAGGTTCCAACGCACGGGCCACCTCTGATTGCCGCGATTTAACCACGATCGCATGTTCCAACTGCTCGCACGCATCGCGCACTTTGAATGCATCCTGCGAAGTTAGCTTTTCCAGCGCTGCGGTAATGCTGTCGTTATCCAGCAATTTTGGGGCATTGCGCTCGGCTTGCTCTTTCATCGCCAGGGCAAACGCGTCCTGATGCATTTGCCAGGCGTGCTGCGCTTCTGCCGAGCCTAGCAGCTTCACATGCACCTCCACCGGAATATCCATAGTGACATGGTTCTGGCGATAGAGAATGTGATAGCTCATATCGCGCGTTTGCACCCATCCGCTCTGCGGATCAAATGCAATTTGCCCCGATCCCGTATCGCGAATAACGGACGCTCCATTGGAGGTTTCGTCAGAAACGAGTTGATATTTCACATCAATGACGTGCGCTCCATCGCGCGGGGCAGCAGAACTATATGAAACCGATTCCATCGCGGTGCGATGTTCCTGCGAGGCAAACCCGGCACGAGGGAAATTGGAAAATCGATTTTGCAGGTCGATAATTTGCTGCGTATTGCTTTGCTTTTGATCGCTGGGACTCGATGCGACGCCCAGGTCCCACGCATTGCCGAGCATATAGGGCAATTGGTCTTCAGCACCATATTCAATCACGCGCCCGGATTGGCTGACCACAATGTCTCTGCCCCTGCTTAAATCAATGCCAATATTCGCAAATGGCAGCACCGACGAATTTTGAAAGAATGGGCCATTATGCTGGTTGCTGGAAAATGAGCTGTTGAGATGCAACGTCGTGAAAAAATTGACGCTTGCCTGCGGCTCGGAGGGATCAACGCTTTTAATCGTATAAAATAAGTTGCCGCTGATGGTTTGCTTTTGATCGGGAAGCTCGGCGGTGATTTTCACGTCGTAAACCATGCGATGATTGGCTGAGAAATGATATTCCGCGCGAGATACGATGGCAGAGAGGAAAGTCATCAGAAAAGCCGAAAGAAATAACCGATGAACGCGAGAAGTTGCCATAACTTTGCTCCAAGAAAAAGAAGAGGAGATAATTCTGGCTCGGGCAGAAAATAAAACAAGTATTGGTGTTGCTGCATTCGGCTTGGCATGGAAGTCGATTACGGGGATGATGGAGTCATGGCTATCGCCAATTCCGAAAGTGCCTTCCTGAAAGCCCGCCAACTCATGCCGGGCGGAGTTTCGTCGCCGGTGCGAGCATTCAAAGCTGTGGGCGGAACGCCAGTGTTCATCAAGGAGGGATTGGGATGCCATCTGAAAGATATTGATGGAAATGATTACGTGGACTATGTCGCCAGCTACGGGCCGCTCATTGCTGGCCATTGCCATGAGCAGGTGGTTGCAGCACTGAGCAAAGCCATCGGTCGCGGCACCAGCTTCGGAGCTCCCACGGAAAGCGAAACGCAATTGGCGTCGCTGATCACGTCCGCGCTGCCTGCCGTTGAAATGATCCGCTTCGTCAACAGTGGCACAGAAGCGGTAATGTCCGCCTTGCGCTTGACCCGTGCCGCTACGGGTCGCGAACGGATTATCAAATGCATTGGCGGATATCATGGCCATACCGATGCACTCCTGGTCAGCGCCGGTAGTGGCGCCCTCACGCTAGGTAAACCCAGCAGCCCTGGTGTTCCCAAAGAAATCGCTCGCACCACCCTTCTAGTCGGCTACAACGATCTGGAAGCAGCGAAAAAAGCGTTTGAAAAATATCCCGATGAAATCGCGGGATTTATCATCGAGCCTGTCCCCGGAAACATGGGCGTGGTCTTGCCTGCGGAGGGATATCTGCAGGGACTGCGCGATCTGTGCACGTCGCACGGGGCGATGCTGATTTTTGATGAAGTGATGACCGGCTTCCGCCTTGCCTGGGGCGGGGCGCAAACCATTTTCAATATCAAGCCGGATATCACGTGCCTCGGCAAAGTCATCGGAGGCGGCCTGCCTGTAGGAGCCTACGGTGCCAGCAAAAAACTCATGGAAATGATCAGCCCTGCTGGCGACGTGTATCAGGCGGGAACGCTTTCCGGCAACCCGTTGGCGATGGCGGGCGGAATTGCCACGCTGGAACTACTCAAAGAGCCCGGCGCCTACGAGACGCTGGAA
>DASXDR010000049.1:0-4840 GCA_036490535.1 Tepidisphaeraceae bacterium
CGGGTTCGACCGAAGTTGGCAAGATCATCCAGAAAGCGCTTGCGGGAACGGATAAACATTTCACTCTGGAGCTCGGTGGGAAAGCGGCGAATATCGTCTTCGAAGATGCCACGATCGACCAGGCTGTGGAAGGGATCATCAATGGCATCTTCTTCAACCAGGGCCACGTTTGCTGCGCGGGCAGCCGACTTTTTGTGCAGGAATCCATCCACGATCAATTGATCGCCAAACTGCAGGATCGCATGCAGACCCTGATCGTCGGCGATCCTCTGGATAAAAACACCGACATCGGCGCGATCAATTCCAGAATGCAGTTGGAAAAAATCCAGCAATATCTGCAGGTTGGACAGGATGAAGGCGCCTGCATGTGGCAAACCTCTTGCCCGATCCCGGAAAAAGGATACTTCATCCGCCCGACGCTGTTCCTGAATTGCTCGCAGTCCCATCGCATCGTGCAGGATGAAATTTTCGGCCCCGTTCTCGCCATCCAAACCTTCCGGACCCCGGAAGAAGCCATCGAAAAAGCCAACAATACCCCCTACGGCCTCTCCGGCGGCGTCTGGACCGACAAAGGCTCGAAGATTTTCAAAATGACCACCAAGCTCCGCGCCGGCGTCATCTGGGCAAACACCTACAATAAATTCGACCCCAGCTCCCCCTTCGGCGGCTACAAAGAATCCGGCGTCGGCCGCGAAGGTGGTTTGCATGGGTTGATGCCGTATTTGAATCTGAACTAAGAATTTTTAGCCACCGATGAGACACCGATGAACACCGATAAGAGAATGCAGATTGATGATTGCAGAATGCACAATGAAAACCAAATGCTCGTATTTTTCGTTCATCAATCCGCATTCTGCATTTTATCGGTGTTCATCGGTGCCCCATCGGTGGCTAAATGCGAATTGAGAAATTTATGAACCAGCTAAAACGCAAAACCTCTCGCAACGGCAATGCACGCATCGCTCCTTCTTCCAATGGAAATGGCAATGGCAATGGCAACGGTGCCGCACATCACGCTCAATCGACACAACGGCTTCCGGTTCTCAAAACCTACAAAATTTTCATCGGCGGCAAATTCCCGCGCACCGAGTCGGGTCGCTATTACGTTCTGAAAGATCCTAATGGCCAGGCAATCGCGAATATCTGCGATTGCAGCCGCAAGGATTTTCGCGATGCCGTTCTCGCCGCCCGCAGCGCCCAGAGCTCGTGGGGATCGCGCGCTCCGTTCAACCGAAGCCAAATCCTCTATCGCATCGCTGAGATGCTCGAAGGCCGCAGCGCTCAATTTGTCGAAGAACTCACTCAATGCGGGCTTGCTGCTTCAGCAGCGAAGATCGAAGTCCAAACCAGCATCGACCGCTGGCTCTACTACGCTGGTTGGGCCGACAAATACCAGCAGGTCTTCTCCAGCGTAAACCCGGTCAGCAGCTCCCATTTCAATTTCTCCGTTCTCGAGCCTACCGGCGTCGTCGCTGCCTTCGCTCCGGAAGAAACCGGCCTGATCGGCCTCACCAGTGTTCTCGCCCCGGCAATCGCGGGCGGAAACACCATCATCGCCTTGGCTTCTAACAGCAAACCCCTTCCCGCTGTCACGCTCACCGAGGTGTTGGCCACGAGCGACCTCCCCGGTGGCGTGATCAATATTCTCACTGGCCGCCGCGCGGAATTGCTGGAGCATTTCGCCAGCCACATGGATGTCAACGCCTTCGTCTATTGCGGCAGTAATCGCGACGAAAAGAAAACCGCTGCCGCCAAATCCGCCGGCAACGTCAAACGCTTCATCGCCTATGACCGTGATGATTGGATGACTGCCGAAGCGCAGTCACCCTACATGATTCTCGATACGCAGGAAGTGAAAACGACCTGGCATCCGATAGGCGTCTAAGCACGAAATCCTAAAACCGAAATCCAAAACTCAAAACAAATCGGTTTAGAATTTTGATTTTCGTACTTTGAAATTGTTTCGTATTTCGGATTTCGAATTTCACACGATCGATCTTCCACCATCCAGTTTCAGAATCTGCCCGGTGATATATTTTCCATTCGTAGCCAAATACATCACCAACTCCGCCACATCTTCCGGCGTTCCCGACCGCTGCAAGGGAACGCGTTTCAAATATTCATCGCGCTGCTGCTGCGGAAAATCGGGCGGCCATTCGACCACTCCCGGCGCGATCCCATTCACTCTTACCTCCGGCGCCAAATACCCGGCCATTGCCAATGTCAAATTTGCCAGCGCAGCTTTTGATGCCGTATATGCCAGATAATTCCCACCCGGCTTCTCGGCTGTCGCATCGACCATATTCACAACCAATCCGTGATTGCGCCGCAATTCTTTCTCAAAATCCCGGCACAAAAGCAGCGGTGAGACAAAATGCACATTCATCATTTCATCGATGATCTTCTTGTCCGTATTCTGCAAATCGCTCGGGCGATAAACCGATGCATTGTTCATCAGGAGATCGAGTCGCCCAAATTTCTCCAGAACCTCTGCTGAAATTCGCGGCACGAATTCCCAGGGCTCGTTAAAATTGGCGCGTATCGCTATCGCTTCTACTCCTCCTTGCCGGATCTCTGCGAGCAATTCCTCCGCGTCGGTGGCGCTGGATAGGTAAGTCACGGCGATATCAAACCCCGCCTTGGCCAGACGGCGCGCGATTGCCGCTCCCACGCGCTTCGCTCCGCCGGTAATCATCGCCACTGGTCGATCGCTCATATCCGTATCATACAAAGTTTCCCGCCTCATTTCCGGCAAGCCATATTAACGCGGTGCTGCGCACGCGCCGCTAAATATGGGAGGAAAATGACTCTGTCATTTCCGAATTCGGCATTCTGCATTCATCATTCTGCACTACAATATATTTGTATGATGATCCGCTCTCCCGTATGGAATGGCCGCTTTTATCCCGCTGATCCTGGCGAGTGCCGACAGTTGATCAGCGGCTACTTTCAGCGCACTCCGCTTGTACCCAGCGATAAACCCTGGATCGCCGGCCTGGTGCCGCACGCTGGTTGGATCTGCTCCGCCGCCATCGCCGCTGAAACTCTTGCAGCGATTGCGCGCACCACCCGGCCCGATATCGTGGTCGTTTTCGGCGCGATTCACACCCCCCTGCCATTACGCGGGGCAGCTCTCGATTCGCACGATGCCTGGGGTGTCCCCACTGGCTCATCAATTGTGCACGAAGAAGCCGCCGCCAGATTGCTCGAATTCCCTGATCATTTCCGCACCGACGATCGCTTTCACCAGCGCGAACATGCCATCGAAGTTGAGCTGCCGCTAATCCAGCACAGTTTCCCCAAAACAACTATTCTCCCCATCGAAATTGCCCCCGACGGCACTGCCAGCACTATCGGCCACCAAACCGCACAGCTCATGAAAAGGCTGAATCTCAAACCCATTTTTCTCGCCAGCAGCGATCTCACTCACTATGGCCCGGATTATCGCTTCACGCCTGCCGGAATCGGCCCAGCCGCTTTGCAATGGGCCATGGAAAATGATCGCCGGCTGCTCGATCTGACCCTGCAATTGGCCGACACGGAAATAATCCCGGAGGTCGCCACTCATTTGAACGCCTGCGGCGCCGGGGCCATCGCCGCCACAATCGCCGCCGCCAGGGAATTCGGCGCATCTTCGGCGCATCTCATTTCTCACACCAATAGTTTCCAAACCCTCCGCAACGTCGCTCCGCAACCGCCGACGCATTCGGTCGGATATGCCTCATTGGTTATCGGATGAAGAGCTTCGTCGATTTCCGATAACGCTGCGAAGCTGCATGTTGATAGCTGGCGACGATTCTTCCATTCCTCATTCCAAATCATCTCGGTGTTGTTTGAAAACCACAGCCGTCATAAACGGACCGGCAAATCATCAAACCAGAATTCGGCGATGCCGGAACAAGTTTTGCCAATGTGTTGATCATGGACGACTCCGAATTCCAATCGCGGCTGCAAACCATCATGTGCGAAATCGGTACGCTCCCTCCCGAGGAACGCGACCAGCTCCAAAAACTCGCCGAGCAGGCCCGTGTTCGCCATGAACAGATGAAGCAAACCGTCGCCCAGCTCCAGGAGAACATGGACTATCTCCGCATGGGCATCAAATATCTGGTTTTCGATCTGGAAGCGACCCGTCGGGAGAACGAACATCTGAAAAAAATGCTCGACGAATCGCGCGGGAATTAGAGTTTTACCATTTCAAAAATTATATCCCCCGCTTGTCGCGCCGCGCCGCAGCAAAGCTGCGGGATCTACTTGTCGCCTTAAAAATAAAAACACGGTGCTACGCAACGCAGCCAAATATCTATTTGGAAATCTAGTTGGAACATTTCTTCATTGGAATTTGATTCGACGCTCGAATTCGTACTACCACCCCGCGTGCCCTACCACGCCGCCGCCGCCCCAGCCGACATGCCCACGCCCACCGAACCCGCCGTGAAATCCAAATCCGCCGCGATACCCACCACGGCCTCCGTAGCCATAACCGCCATATCCAAATCCACCGCCAACAATGATCGGCCCACCATATAAATAATCCCCGTAATCGTTCGGATTCGAATAGTAATAATACTGCTGATACTGCGGCCCAAACGCCGCCGCCGGCTGATACGCGCTGGCGGAAAAATCGTTGCTGACCACGGGGCCATTCCCCATCGCCACCGGTCCACTCGCCTGAATTCGTGGCAGCGCCGTGATCGGCCCAGTCGATGGTTCCAGCAAGCGCTTGGCCTGCGTCGCCAGCGTATCTTCGATCGTAAATAAATCCCGCGCTTCGCCGGTCGCTGTTAATCCCCCCACTGCATGCCCATCGCTCACCGCCACGATCTGGCCCGTCACGCGC
>DASXDR010000089.1:0-6626 GCA_036490535.1 Tepidisphaeraceae bacterium
TCTGCAATCCACTGAAAATGGCATTTCGCCACAATTGCTGATGCTCAACCCCGCAGTAGCCAGCAAGGGCCCGGAAATTCAAACCGGCGATTCAATCACGCTTCGCACGACAATCCAATTCGGCCCGGCAGCGTCGTTGCGCCAGCTCTCGCCGTTTATCGATCAATATGGCCAATGCGTCCAAGCCAATTGGCCCGAGAAAGTTCACACCGACGCTGACCTGCAAACTGCCAGGCAATTGGAAGCGCAGCAATTCGCTCAATGGGGCATGCCAACCAAGTTCGACCAATATGGCGGCAGCACCGACGCGGGCTGGAAGGAAAACCAGACCGGATTTTTTCACGTGACTAAGCACGACGGCAAATGGTGGCTGATCACCCCCGAGGGTAATCCCTGTTTTTACATCGGCCTGTGCAATGCTCCGGCCTATGTGTGGGAAGACACGCCCGTTACTGGGCGCGAATATCTATTCTCCTGGCTTCCGCCGCACGATGGGCCGTTCGCTGATGCGTGGGTGCACGACGCCTGGCACATTGGCGATGGCCTGGATTACCTCTGTTTCCACACTGCTAATCTGATTCGCAAATTCGGCTCCGATTGGAAAAACCAAACCACCGCCTCGGCAGTGCAACGCGTGCACGCACTCGGCTTCAGCGGTTTTGGCAAATGGTCGGATGGCAACCTCGGCGTGTGCGATCTTCCCGTTATCGGAAACCATGGCCCTAACCTGATCAAACATCCCGATGTCTTCGATCCGCACGTACGACAACAGATCGAGCAATTGCTCCGCGCCCAGATTGAGCCGCGTAAAAATGATCCCTGGTTATTGGGCTGGTCTGTCGGCAATGAAAAAGACGAAGACATCACCGCTGACGAAGTTCGCGAGATTTTACATGCTCATGCAGATTCTCCAGCAGGTCACGCGTACAAGAAGTTTATCAGCGAAGGCAATATCCATGGGCCCATGGAGGCCGACAGCGTCATCGAACAATTCCGCGAATACTACGAACAAACCTACTGGTCCTTCCTCTACAAAACCGTCAAAGCCATTGACCCCAACCATCTTTATTTCGGCAACTGGGTCACCCCGAACTGGTGGGAAAACGAAAACGATTGGAAAATCGCCGTCGCCAATTGCGATGTTCTCGGCTTCGACTGGTACGCTGATCATTTCCACGCCGAACCCGCCGGCAAATTAATCGCTTCGAGCGACAAACCCATCCTCTGCGGCGAGTTCTCCTTCCCGCCCACATATGACGGCCAGCGCGGCTTCGGCAACTACGGCACGCACGTCAGCACCGATGCACAAGCGGGCGCGAAATACGCCCAGTGGCTCCACGATGCTGCATCTGATCCCCATTGCGTGGGCGTCTTCTATTTCCAATATCGCGACGAGCCGCTCACCGGACGTGGTCCCGGCAATAGCCGCGATGTTCTGGTCATCGGCGAAGATTTCGCCTTCGGCCTGGTCGACGAAACCGACCGCATCAAATGGGATTTCGCCAAAGCCGTCCGCCAGGCCAACCTCAGCGCCACCCATATTCGCATGAACGGAGCAGCGCGATGAGCCAGACGCCGACCATGCCCAAAGGCGCCAAGGGAGCACACAAACGCGAGCCCGATCGCCACGAATTCGAAGGATTGTGTTTGGTTAATGGGGTGGAGATGTACCGCATCGCAGCGTATGACAGCCTGGCGCAGTTCATGATGACGCTCACGAGTTGTGCGGATCACTGGATGTATCTCTCGAGTTTCGGCGGCCTGTGTGCGGGAAGAGGCGATGCCGAACACGCGCTGTTCTCGTACGAAACCGAAGATCGCCTGCATCATCTGCATGGCATCACTGGTCCAATCACGCTGATCGCCGCGGAAGCATCGGATGGAAAGAAAATCCTCTGGGAACCCTTTAATCCTCGCCTCGTTTCCAGCCACATCCGACGGAACATTTACAAAACGGTTCTGAGCGATCGCGTCCTCTTTGAGGAGATTCATCACGAGCTGGATTTAACCTTCCGCTACCAATGGGCGTGCAGCCCTCGATTTGGCTTTGTTCGCACGGCTACGCTTCTGAACAATCGCCCCGCTCGATCCATCCGCATTGAAATTCTTGATGGCCTGCTCAATCTTCAGCCTGCCGGCGTGCCGCTGGTTCTTCAACAGACCGCGAGTTGCCTGGTGGACGCTTACAAACGCTGCGAGTGGGATGAGTCATCACAATTGGCAATTTATTCGCTTTCATCCCTGATCAGTGACCGCCCCGAGCCGGGCGAATGCCTCAAAGCCACCACCGTATTTTCGCGCGGGCTGAAAGATGCCCGCGTTCTTTTTGCTCAGGAAAACGTCGCTCATTTCCGCGGCGGTTCTGCACTGCCAACTGAACATTTCCGCGCCGGCACTCGCGCTGCTTTTCTACTCCACAGCAGCCAGCACTTAGCGGGCGGAATGCAATTGCAGTGGGACATTGCTGCCGATGTCGATCAGGATCACGCAGCCATCGCCAGCCGACGCCAATTTCTCGTGCAGGAAAAAGAGAGCCGATCCCATATCGCAGCCGATCTCGAGATTGCGCGGCGTGAATTAGCAAAAATGACCAACGCTGCTGACGCCCAGCAAACCAGCGCTGATGTCCTGGCGTGCGCCCACCATGCCGCCAATGTTTTGTTCAACAATCTTCGCGGCGGCGTCCCCGCTGACGGGTATAACATCCACGCGGCCGACTTCGCGCAATTTCTAAAACAGCGAAACAAGCTCGCCGCCCTGCGCTGCCAGGATTTTCTCGCGGATTTGCCCGCGGATTTAACCATTCAACACCTGCTGGAAAAATCCGATACCGACGGCGATCCGGACCTGCGCCGGTTGGCCCGCGAATATCTCCCGCTGATCCTGAGCCGCCGTCATGGCGATCCGAGCCGGCCGTGGAATCGCTTCTCGATCCGCTGGCAAAACGCGGATGGCACGCCTGCGATTCATTACGAAGGAAACTGGCGCGACATTTTCCAGAACTGGGAAGCCCTCGCCGCCAGCTATCCCGACTATCTCCAGAGCTTCATCACCAAATTCGTCAGCGCCTCGACTCTGGATGGCTTCAATCCCTATCGCCTTTCCGATGACGGAATCGACTGGGAGCGCCACGAGCCGGCTGACCCGTGGAGCAACATCGGCTATTGGGGCGATCACCAGATTATTTACCTGCTGAAATTCCTCGAAGCGGCAAGCGCTCACGACCCCTCTTTACTTTCTCACCTTCTCACGCAATCCATTTTCACTTACGCCAATGTCCCCTACCGCATTCGCTCTTATGCCGATCTAATTAACGATCCGCGGCAGTCGATTATTTTCGATCACGACCTGGATCGCCGCATTGGTCAGCGCGTCAGTGAAATGGGCGCGGATGGTAAACTGATTTGCGATTCCGCGGGCAACCTCTGCCGCGCTAATCTGCTGGAAAAACTGCTCGTCCCCATGCTCGCCAAGCTCGGCAACCTGGTCCTGGCCGGCGGCATCTGGATGAACACGCAGCGGCCCGAATGGAACGACGCCAACAACGCGCTGGCTGGTTTTGGCCTGTCCATGGTCACGCTCTGCTATCTGCGGCGCTATGTGCAATTCCTGATCGAGCTGCTCAAACCACTGGCGGAAAAAAATCTGAGCATCTCCGAGGCGGTTCTCGATTGGCTCAACGAAACCGGCGCGATCCTGCTCCGCCATAGCGATCTGCTTCGCATGCCCGCGATCGATGACATTGCGCGCCGCCGCCTGCTCGATGATCTCGGCCATGCCTTCGATCTTTATCGCCAGCGCGTGTACACCCATGGCCCGGGTGCGAAAACATCCACCCCCATCAGCGAGATTCTCCCGACGTTGCGGCTGACTCTTTCCTATCTCGATTATTCCATCGACGCGAGCCGTCAGCCCGATGGCTTGTATCACTCCTACAACGTGTTGAATCTCCAAAACTCCGGGGCCCATATTGAACATCTCCAGCTCATGCTCGAAGGCCAGGTGGCGGTTCTGAGCAGCGGCAAAATCGAAAGCGACCAGGCCATCGAAATTCTCGAATCCCTTTTTGCCAGCCCGCTATATCGCAAAGATCAGGACAGCTTTCTGCTCTATCCTTTTTCACAGGCCAGGCCTTTCCTCTCGCGCAATCGCCTGGCGCGCGAACAGATCATGCGCATCCCGCTGCTCGCTGCCATGATCGAAGGGCACGATCATTCCATCATCACGCGTGATGCTGGTGGAGATTTCCATTTCGCTGCGCAGCTGCACAACTCCGGGCAATTGAACCTTGCCCTGAACGCACTGGAAAATACTGTCGTGCACTCCGATCAAGGCTCCTCTCTTCGCGGCGCTCCACAGTTTTCTGCGTTCGTCTCGTCTTCGCGCAATGCCATCCTCGATCTGTACGAGAAGACGTTTAATCATCACCATTTCACCGGCCGCTCCGGCGCGATGCACGCCTATGAAGGCATCGGCTCTATCTACTGGCATATGATTGGCAAACTGCTGCTGGCTACCCAGGAATGTTTCTGGCGCAGCGAAGCTGGCCCGCAACAACACCGGCTCGGCGAACTCTATTACCGGATCCGCGATGGCATGGGCTTCAATAAATCCGCTCTCTCCTATGGCGCGTTTCCCATCGATCCTCATTCCCACACTCCCGCAAGCAGCGGCGCCCGCCAGCCCGGAATGACTGGCCAGGTTAAAGAAGAAATCCTGCGGCGTTTTGGCGAGCTTGGCGTGCGCATCGAAAACGGATGCGTGCACTTCAACCCCATCCTGCTGCGTCGCCGCGAATTTCTTCTGGCTCCTGCCATGTTCGGCGAGCTCCACCTGGACATTGCCTCGCTGGCGTTCACCTATTGCGGCACAACCATCCTCTATCGCCTCAGCGAAAATCCGCTGCAAGTCCGAGTGATTGGTGTGGATTCTGGCACTAACCAGACTGATAAACTGACCGCCGCGCGATGTCGGTCGCTCTTCCGTCGCGACCGGACCATTCAGCGCATCGAAGTAAGCATTCCCGCGCGAATGATCCAATTCGACTAAGCGGTATCGTCTGGACCAATCTGCACAAGCTCGACGCTATTCCCATTCACTGGCGGTGGCACTTTAGAGCAGATCAACTTGGGGTGTAGCGGAATGTAATGGCGAAGCCGCAAGCGGCGCCCTCACCCTAACCGTCTCCCCGTGTACCGGGAGAGGGAAAAGACGATACAGCGAAAGTTGATGTGCTTTAGTGCCACTGCAAAACCGTTTTCCTTTTTCACCGCCGGCAAATGCCGATAAACTCTCCTGCGAATGACGATCGCACAAATGCTCCAATCCGCTGTGGATCACCACCGCGCCGGTCGGCTCCCGCAGGCTGAGCGTCTCTACCGCGCCATCCTCGCCGAGCAGCCGCAGAATCCGGATGCACTGCATTTACTCGGCGTATTGGCCAATCAGACCGGCCATCCAAAAGAAGCGGCGGAGCTGATCCAGCGCGCGATCGCCCAAAAACCCAACGCTGAATTTTATTTCAACCTCGCTGGCGCGCTGAACCCTGCCGGCCAGCGCGATCGCGCCATCGACGCGATGCGCCAAGCCATTTCGCTCAACCCCAAGTGGATCGATGCTTACGCCAATCTCGGCGTGATGCTGCACCAATCTGGCCAGCTCGATGCCGCCATCGCTGCCTTCCGCCAGGCCATCGCGCTCCATCCCCAGAAATTTGAACTTTATTTCAATCTTGGCAACGCGCTGGCCGACTCGCAGCAATATGATGCGGCCCTCGATGCCTATGCAACGGCGCTTCGCCTGAATCCCAAAAGCTACGACACACTGATCAATCGCGGCAACACGCTGCGCCTGCTCGGCCGCCTGGAAGAAGCGCTGGCCGATTTCCAACAAGCCGAATCGCTGAATCCCACCAGCCCTGTCCCCGGCAGCGCCTACCTCTTCGCCCTCCAATTCCACAGCGACGATGCGGATCTGATTCTGTCCGAACACAAAAAATGGAACACTCAACACGCTGCTGCTTTTACTCACTCTCCTGGTACGCCGGGAGAGAGCGGGGGTGGGGGTGTTGAAAGAACGCAGAACGCTGAAGGCAGAACGCTGAAAGACCCCCACCGTACCCCTCCCCAGTTCGACTCCGCTCACTGCGGGCCTGAGTACAAGGGGAGGGAACTTGCGCTGACTTCTTCTTCAGCGTTCACTGTTCAGCGTTCAGCGTTTCCCAATCGTCGCCTGCGCATCGGCTACGTTTCCCCCGAGTTTCGCGCTCATTGCCAATCTCTTTTCACCACTGCGTTGCTCCCGCAGCACGATCACGAACAATTCGAGATATTCTGCTATTCCTGCATCCCCATGCCGGATGACACGACTGATTTTCTAAAGCAGCACGCCGATGTCTGGCGGCCCATCACCAACGTGCCCGACCCAACTGTCGCCGAGCAAATCCGCAATGACAAAATTGATGTCCTCGTCGATCTCACCATGCACATGGCCAACTCGCGCTTGCTGCTCTTTGCCCGCAAGCCCGCTTTCATCCAGGCCTGCTGGCTTGCTTACCCAGGCACGACTGGCCTTTCCACCATGGACTATCGCCTGACCGATCCGTATCTCGATCCGCCCGGTTTTGA
>DASXDR010000105.1:0-27295 GCA_036490535.1 Tepidisphaeraceae bacterium
CTTGCGGGCTAGCCGCTTCAGCGGCTAGCAATTCGCCTCTCGCGCCCAATAAAACCAAGCGACAATCAATAATTACGCACTTGACGATTACCTTTTAAGGACGTACATTGTACGTACCGATATGCCACTTGCTGCGATGAAAGGAGCTTGTCCTGTTCGTTAAAAAACTAACTCGCCAAGGCAATTCAGCCGCAATTATTATCGACAAGCCCATTCTCGATTTAGTAGATTTCGATCAAGATACCGAACTAAAAATCACCGTGAATGGACGCCAGCTGATCATCGAGCCGATTAGCCAGGCAGAGCGATCCAAGCGATTCTCTGAAATTTCTAAGCGCGACCTGAAGAAGAACCGCGAGCTATATCGTCGCCTTGCCAAATAAGGCCATGAATGATCCGCTGTTTCTTACTCTCGACGAAGTGCTCCAGCTTCGTGATGAATCACTGGAGCACTTCGGCGGAAGCGATGGCATACGAGAACTTGAACTAATCGAATCCGCAATCGCGTAGCCCCGGCAATCTTTTGGTGGCAGCTACTTGCACCCGGACTTAGCATCTATGGCCGCCGCGTATTTGTACCATATCGCTGGCAATCACGGATTCGTCGATAGCAACAAGCGCACTGGAACCCGCGCCGCTTACGTTTTTCTCGCACTCAATGGCCACGAGATCGACCTTCCAACAGACGAAACAGAAGCACTCGTACTCGGAATCGCTGCCGGCACAGTAGATAAACAGAAGGCCACGGAATTCATCAGGAGATTAATTGAAGAGCATTACCACCAAAGTAACCCAGATTTCTAATAAGAATTGATGCGGCTTCTACTGTCAGGGCCTCCGCGCATATTTCGGCGACCATCGCAATGCAGAAGGGTATATGGGATAATCCCATATGACACTGTTTAAGCCGGTGCACGAGGCTAACTGGAGGTAGGGACGACATCAGGCATCTCGTTTTCCGTCAGTGGCACATAAGCAAATTTCCTGTCCATGATTTTCGGAAAAACAACGTCCTCAAAATGTTCGTTCAGTATTTTTAATCGGTCTCTAATAACCGGATCGTTCCAACCCACTATCTCAGATGGGGATATTGATGGCCCTCCAATGCACCTTATCGCATTCTCCGCAGAGATTTGGCCTTTGCGTACTTGCTCATCAAAAGTCTCCGCGCTCACGGTTCCCCATTTAATGATTAAGCTTTTTGCGCAAAATAACATGAGGGCATAACGAACAGTCTGAGGCAAATGTGACCGCGTTAGCAGTTCGTATTGGTTAACCTCTAGACCCCAAATCCTGAAGAAAGTGTACATCGCAAAGCTCCAGATAAAAATGCGTTGCTCTAACGTTGGAAAGAACTCATTTATATCTGGGTCTTTTTTGGTCTTAAGCAACCCACCAAATATTACTGCAGTCGCTTTATCATCAGCCCACCATTCGATCGTTTGGGTGTCTTTCGACGATAAGGATGTCGCGTTAGATGCAGCATATTTGGCATTAGAAACAAATGGAATAGCACCGATATTGGTATAGCAATACTCGACGTGTCCATGAACGATATGTATTATCTCGTGTATCGTTATAAAGTCCCAACAAAGCTCAGCGCAAAATTCGGCTATACGCTTTCTCATTATGCTGAGTGGCGTTAGCGCATAGTTGGACCGTTTATTATGTTTCCTTAAACGAATTAGATCATCCCAATCTTTCTGAATCCCTTCGTTATGCTGGGCTAAAGATGACTCGTGGCCACCGTTGTCTAATTCGTAAAGGCATAATGGATGGCTTAGCATTTTATAAAAGGTGTCTATGGGCAAAAGAATCAGCCCTTTATGAAGGGCAACGATACCGACTTGCAAAGGTTGGTATATATCCGCGATCGCATTGCAGGTTCCATCGTCGATATAGTCGCAATAAATGTCGATGTTCCTGCCAGGGATGAATTGTTCCCGGATCTGCCTTATCCGCTCATCAAATCTAGATTTTTGTTTTGCAAATGGGTCGGCCATTTCGAGGGGTATCGGATAGAATCGATGCAGAATATATGGGCTGCTCAATGTCCATTCGTCAAAAATTTCTTCCGGTGTTTTCATGCTACCTCCCGGATTATGGTCCTTTCAAAATTCAATGCGACGGATGCTAGCGCATCCAACAAAGATTGAAATCAGGGCAATTAATCAAGCGGTAATTTTTCTGTTGCGATTCTGCGCAACTTTATTATCTCCAGCAGCCCACGCCGGCAAGACGGATCGCTTGTCTCGATCTTTTTTCATAGGAAATTATAGGATTTAATAACCGCTACCCACATGCTACGGATGTATTTAATGTCGCTAGAATCGCAAAAACTAGCCCATCAATCATCATCCTGCCCCGGCGATAATCCGCGCGGCTTTGGCATCGCAGAGTAAGGCCCCTTGACGGTCTTCCACGTAATCTCATCCAGCTCCAGTGCCGGGGCTGCATCTTCATGTGAAAAATCCATCTGCTCGGAGCGGATTGCCATCGCGCGGCGTGGATCGTGCTTGGATAATTCCGCGAGCTTGGGATTCGTCTCTGCGATGATCGCCTTGCTCGGAACAATCGCAGTGTACGGATCGCCATTCGACGCTTTTTTATCCCAATCCATGATCGGGTCGGCTACCGCGTCGTATTGGGAGAGCGGATGCAAACCCAAGAGCAGCTCGATGGTTTTGAGCATTGAATCGGTATTGTAAAAATGATGATCCACGCTGTGAGCTTTGATCCAGGAGCTGATGACGTAGGCGGTGGTGCGGTGGCAATCGACGTGATCGACGCCGGCCTGGGCGTCGTCTTCGATGATGAAAATCGCGGTGTGGGGCCAGATCGGGCTGTGGGAAATGGCTTGGACCATTTCACCGACGCCGTAATCGTTGTCGGCAGAATATGAGCGCGGCGTGTGCTTGCCGGCGCGAGCGCCCATGTTGTGATCCTCGGGGAGGCGAACCAGCATGAGCGATGGGACTGCAGAACTGCTGGGGTCTTTGGCCAGCATCATTTGGAATTCGCGGTTCCATTCGCTGAAGCGATTGGGCAGATGATGCTGTCCGAAATCGTGCCGGGGGAATAGACAATCTTTATCGCCGGTCTGGTGGTAATACATCGCGGGGGCGTCGCTGTCGGGAAAATCGAGATCGAAGCGGCGATAGTCGGCATCGGTGATGCCGGCGAGATCGTGGCCCCAGGGGAGTAGGCCGGGCGAGGTGGGATAGTTATCCGGGCCGCCGGTTACGCCGGTTCCGGTGTCATTGAAGGACAAAAACATTCCGAAATTGCGGAATGAAATATGCGCATCGCGCGCGGCATCCCAGATGTTGTGGCGGGTATTGGCGACATCGGGAATGGGCTTGGCGCCGTTTTTGAAGGCGGGGTTGGGCCAGGATTTTCCATTGTCATCTTTGGCGGGCGCTCCGGCGGTTGGATAGCCGTTGTTCTGGCCCTCTGAATCGTATTTGCGGCCGCGATGAGAATAGTTGTAGGGAATATT
Source organism: Tepidisphaeraceae bacterium (assembly GCA_036490535.1). Taxonomy (GTDB): domain Bacteria; phylum Planctomycetota; class Phycisphaerae; order Tepidisphaerales; family Tepidisphaeraceae; genus DASXDR01. The sequence continues at coordinate 3,500 of DASXDR010000105.1, forward strand.
CCGCACGACGTAGGCATCAGCCATTCCCTGCGTGCTCCAATCCCAGCCGTCACCGCTGACTTCGCCGCTGGCATAGAGGTTGTCCAGCAGCACGAAGCGACTGGCGAGCGCGTGCAGATTGGGCGTGACGTCTTTGCCGAAAAGACAGAGCGAGGGATCGCCGTTGCCCTGGGTCATGTCGCCCAGCACCTGGTCGTACGTGCGGTTTTCCTTGATGATATAGACCACGTGCGTGATGTTGCCGGAGAATAGGCCCAAGCTGGCGAGCGGATTGGGTTGATCGTGTTCGAGCTGAACGAGGCGATTGTTGGTGAGCACTTGTTCCGTCGCGGCTGCGAGTTTTTTATCCGAGGTTGGCACGGCTATCGAAATCACGTTGCCCATGAGATTCTGCAATACGGGTGTGGATTTGGATTTGGGATCGTGCGGATTGGGATGATTATTGGGATTGCGAACCTGCGTACCTTTGGCGTTGCAAATGAGGATGCTTTTGCCATCTTGCGAGGCTACCACGCCAGTGGGATACCACCCGGCGGGGATGTATCCGCGCAGCTCTCCGCTGGCGACGTCCACCACGGCTATGGCGTTCATATCGCTCAAGGCAGCGAAGAGTGTTTTCTGATCGGGCGAGAGCGCAAGCGCCGTGGGCGTGACGCCGGGGATGTCGCGAGCCATCCTGGGGCGCAGCAAGACGGTTCCGGTGATCTTGTCGGTGGCAGTGTTGACCATTGAAATGGTATCGCTCAGCGAATTGGCGACGAACAAGGTTTTCTGGTCTTGTGAAAAAAGCACGGCGACTGGATGCGCCCCGGTGTTGAGCTTTTCCTTCATCGTGGGTTTGGAGGGATCGCTTGTATCCAGCACATAGACTGCATCATCGCGCTCGGATGCGACATAGCATTTGCTGCCGTCTTTGAGTGCAGCGATGCCGTATGGGAAATTGGATGTGCCGCCGTAACTTTTGCTGAATTTGTAGCGGCCCAATTCGGATTTGGTATGCGTATCGTAAATGGCGACGCTGCCGGTGAGCTTATATGGATCTTCATTCCCATTCGCGGCTGCGTTGTTGGCGACATACAAATGCCCGCACTGATCCAACGCCACGCCGGCGGGGAAATCTTTCAAACGGGTGCGAATCGAATCGACGAGTTTGAGTTGCCCGGTCGAATCGAGCTTCAGCACGGCAATTGAATCATGGCCCCCCTGCCCGGCATAGATGGTGTCATCCGCGGAGATAGCCAGGCCGTAATAAAGCCCATTGGATTTATCCGATGCTGCTGGGGCGGTCTTTCCGGTGATGGGTCCGCCCGGCGCGGTATTGACGGAGGTGCCACCATTGGAAAAATCTACGTGCGAAACGCCCTGCCCGTCGGAGGTGCGGATCGCCCAGATCGATTGGTAATACCCCATGTCACTGCTGATCGCGTAGGCGCCATCGTGCGAGAGCGCGAGGTTCATCGGCAGACTGCCCACATTCTGAACGGAGGCCCAGCGCGTGCCGATGATTTTGCCGTTATTCAGTGGAGTGGGATGCTCGACCGCACAACCCACAATCACCGCTAGCATTGCTACGCCGGCCGCGCTGGCGACTACTGCCCGCAAACTTTTTCGATCCATTATAAAAATCCCTTCTCGCTTTTGCCTCTCATCATAATGACGCGGCCAATCCATCACCAAGTATCCCGCCAGCGCAACTTTTGCGCCTTTACGCTGCAAAAAATATAGCCGATAGCATTAACGTCTTATGAGATAGGTAATTGTTCCTATTTTTTTCGATATTTCTCGTAGGAAATTAAAAGAGGCATTGTTATCTTTGTAACTCTGTTAACAATTCATAAGACAATTTATCGAAACGGGCAGGATTCATAACATTAAATTCAACAAAGGGATGGAAACCATGCAGATTTTCTCACATCGTTCTGGCAGCAACCATAAACATCAGGTCAAGAACGCTCGTTCTCTTACACAAAAGAGACGTTTTCTCTCAATGTTCGAGCAATTAGAAGAACGGCGAATGCTGTCGGCGGTATTGGATATCACTACTGGCGTGCTGACTTACACGGCGGGGAGCGGCAGCGCCAGCAATGCGACTATCAGTGTTGATTCGGGAGATTCTTCCATCGCGGAAATCACGGATAATGATCAGACGATTAGCTTGACGGCTAACGCGATGACCGAGGGTTGGACTGGAAGCGGCACGAATACGGTTAGCGGACCGGTTGTTTCTTACAGCACGTCGGCAAACATTACCGGCAGTACGTCCTCGGGCCAGAACCTGACGGTGGATTTCAGTAATGGGGATCCTCTGCCAGCTTCGGGGATTTCGTTTACGCCCACTGCGGGTACAGGCAATCAGCTGTTCCTTATTAATGGAACATTCCTCAGCGAAAGCTATTTGCCCAGCGGTGCTGGCGCTGGCACGATCACCTATAGCGATGCGAGCCAAACTAATGTGCCGATTACATTCTCGAATCTGAGCGCGACGATTGCGGATACTTCGAGCTCGCCCACATTCGTCTTTAATGACGTTGGCGCAAACACGGCCGTTAATCTCGTCAGTGGACCAAGCGTTAATGGCGTACAGACTGATGAGATCAACGACGGCGGAGCGGGAGATTTCACGGCCATTGATTTTGGCAACAAGGTTACGGTCACGGCCAATGCAAACAATGCTGGCGCGACCACGACACTGGATATCACGACCGCTGCCACGGGTCTTACTTCACTCTTTGTGAATTCGGGCGCGGGTAACGATACGGTTGATGCGCAGGCTATTCCCAGCGCGGTGACCGCGACCGTGGATACTGGTAGTGCTACCGGGAGCACGATTAATGTTGGATTGAATCACGTTGTCTCGGGCATTCAGGGGACGCTGATTGCGCAATCGACTGGGGGCAGCACGCCGCTGAGCATTGATGACGGCGATAATACGAGCAACGGCACGGTCACATTTGGCAGCATCAGTTTGCATAATTCGGTCACCGGGCTTTCCACGGGCACGATCGAATGGAGCACGGGCATCGCTAATGTGACGGTTGATGCTGGGACTTCGAGCGGGGGGAATGCCGGCGTGACATTTGATGTCGATTACGGCGGCAGCGCGACTCTGGTAATTAACGGAGGCGCTAAGCAGAACACGTATAACATCGGCAATGGCGACCTGGGCAACATTTCTGGAACTGTCGATGTTAATGGGCACACGGGTGGCACGGATGTGATGACCGTCAACGATTCGGGCAATACATTTGCAGAAAGCTACATCTTTGATAATGGCACTCTCCTGCGAGATGGCCATGAAGTGGTTGACTACAACAACATTGCCACGACCACGCTGAATACCACTGTGGGTGATGGGGCTTTTATCGCCGTAGTGACCAATGTGGGGCAACTGAATATCAATGTGAATAATGACGCCAACGGCACGGATACGGTGAATATCGGCGCGGTGAGCGGCGGCGGGGACATGGCGAATATTCAGGGGCCGGTCTCTGTCACTGATGCCATCGGCACTTATGACCTGTCCTTCCTGGATGAGGGCGATGCAACCGGCCAAACCTGGACCCTCAATAACGATGACAATGCTAATACCGCGAGCCTCGCGGTGACGGGCGCGAGCACGGTCAGCTATCGGCCGGGCGATCTCAATTCAGTCAGCTTCTATGGTGGTTCTGGAGGAAATGATTTTGAAGTCAATAATGTTACGGGCAATGCGCCTACAACCATCTATAGCGGAGCCGGAAATGATGGCGTTTACGTCTACGCTATCGAAGATAATGCCTCGCTGACGGTGAATGGCCAGGATGGATATGACGAAATCTATCTTGGCAATGATGGAAGCATGGACGGTTTTGGCAGCAACAGCACCGTCGATATTCCAAATTACTCTGCCTATACCGGGCTGACGCTGGATGATTCAGCAGATACGACGGCAGAAACGGTTGATCTCACTAACCAGGGCGCTAACGGCCAAATCACCGGGCTGGGCGGCGCGACCGTCACGTACAGCAATGATGTTCTGGATGGCCTGACCCTAAACGGCGGCTCGGGTGGAAATACTTTTAATATTGACGGCACGCTTTCCAATCCATTTGTTTATCCCACCACTACCGAAATTGATAAGGGGAGTGGATCCGGGAACACGGTGAATATCAGTGGAATCAGCACCACTAGCATTCTGGATCTCACTGGCACGGGCACGGATGACACGGTCAATCTCGAGGCTGGTGCTACGCTTGCGGGTCAACTGCAAATTAATGAAGCGGCCAATTCCACGGCCCTGGTGATTGATCTTTCCAGCGATAATCTGCCGCATGACCTGACGCTCAGCGGCGATGGCACGACCACCACCCTGACGGATTCGCTCGGCAATATGCAGACGTTCTCGATTCCCACGGCGATGTTGACTGCACTGACAATCGATACCTCCGCTTTGCAACCTGAATCGCTCACCGTCGATTTCAGTGATGGTAACCCGATCAATGGAACGCTCACCTTCAACGGCGGCGCCGACAGCTCCAGCCCGAGTGACAGTCATTCGATGACGCTTCAGGGGGGCTCTTTTGTCAGCGAAACCGAAACGCTTAGCGCGCCTTCCACGGGGAGCTTTGCACTCACCGATGAAGGCGGCAACACCAGCACCATTGATTACTCCGGCCTGCAACCGATCACGGATACTGTGCCTGCCTCGATCTATACGCTCAATGATACAGGCACGGATCAATCGTTCTCGCTCACCGATGGTGCGGGTGGAAGCATGGTTTTTGCCAACACTCCCTCGAATCCTTCCACACCCACATTCGAAAGCAACACGTTCTCCAACAAAACCGTTGTCACCATCAATGTGCCAAACCAAAATGGCGTGGGATTTGATGCAGTGATCAACGCGCCTACTGCTGCTACGGGATTGACGATTCTGACCGTGAACGTTTCGGCTAACGGGACCGACCAGATCAATGTGCAGGCGATTCCTTCGGCTGTCGTCACCACGATCAACGGCGGGCCGGCGGATGATCAGATCAGTGTGCTCGGCGCGGGGGTTCCGGATGGCGCGGCTTTGGCCCTTACGGGCGGTGCTGGGAACAATACGCTTACTTATGATGCGGATGGGGCTGATCCACTCGTTGGCACTGGCGGCTCGGCGGGGGAAATTATATTTGGCATCACCGACTTCGGCACCGTCGATGCCACGGGTTATCAGAATATCGACATCAACGATATCGCTTCGGTAACGATCACACCTGGCAGCGCCCAGACGATTGCTGCAACCGAAGGCACGCCGCTAAGCAATACGCTGGTTGGTAGCTTCACGCTCCCTCTACCCAGCATCGGCACGGCTCCGCAAGGCCTTCCGGTCAGCGATTTTACCGCGACCATCCACTGGGGCGACACTACCACGTCCGCTGGCACGATTGTGCAGGATGCGAGCAATCCCGGGGTCTACGACATCTTCGGATCGCACAATTACACCACAGCAGGTAATTATCTGATCGCCAACACTGTCAATTTCAATGGCGGCACTTTTAGCTCCAGCATGAACGGTGTGAGCATTAACGTCACTGTCCCCGCCGCCGGACCCACTAATGGCACGGACGCCAATCTAACCGTTGCCGTCGCTCCGATTTCGGTCAACGCTTTGCCCATGAACGGCATGGAGGGCATCAGCTTCGCCCCGCAAACCATTGCCACTTTCACCCAGTCGGGCACCATTCTGCCTGCTGGGGATTTCACGGCAGTCGTCACCATTTTCAATTCCGTGGGCACCTCTATCTTCTCCGGCATTGGCACGATCGTTCCTGAAACGACGCCGAACGAATTCATTGTGAACAACCCTACGTTCACGCTCGACGATCCCGGCACGTACCGCGAAGTCGTCACCGTTACCAACACGCTTTACGACGTGTCGGCTACCTCGGCATCCACAATCACCGTAGCGGACGCTCCGCTGCTGGCTTCTGGCACGATCTCTCCCATCACGGCTTCCACGGGCGCTACGATCAACACTACTGTGGGCCAATTCCAGGATGTCGATTCCGATTCGACCACGAGTGATTTCACTGCCACGATTGATTGGGGCGATGGCTCGGCGGAATCGGCGGGTACTCTCGCGACCACGACGGGAATCGGAAATAATTTCGTCGTCAACGGCAGGCACGCCTACACCAAGGCCGGCGTCTATACCATCACTACCATTGTCACCGACGTGGATGGTTCAAAAATTATCCTCACGGATACCGCAACGATTACTGACCAGCCCGTCACTGGCAGCGTGAAAAGTTTCTCCGCTGCGGTCGGCAAATCCACGGGCGATATTGTGCTGGCGACCTTTACTGATCCCAACCCGTTGGCCACCATCTCTGATCTTTACGCATTCCTGCCCGTCAACGGCTGGGGAGATGGCACTCCCACCACAGCGACTCCGCTAGCAATCGAGCAACTGGGCGCGACCTCGAGCGATTCCTATTTTGAAATCCTTGGCAGCCATACTTACGCCAGCACGGGCAGTTTTTCTGTGAATATCTCGGTCACCACTTACGGCGGAGTTACCACCGTGCTGACGGCCGGCACTGCCTCGGTCTACGCCAGCGCACTGTCTCCCACCACGACCCCGAATATCAACGCCACCGCCAAACTCTCCACGGGTCAGGTGACTGTTGGCACTTTCTTGGATACCAGCTCCAACGCCGCCGCCGGCGACTACACTGCGGTGATTGATTGGGGTGATGGCTCTCCGACCACCATCGGCACGATCTCCTTCACAGCTGGTACGGATGGCAACCCCGCTACGGTACAAATCCTCGGCTCGCACACCTACGCCGCCTACGGCACCTATACCATCCACGCCACCGCGAGCAGTTCCGATGGTAACTCTGTAACCACCACCGCCACCGCGACTGCCGCCGCTCCGCATCTGGTCTTTAGCGTCAACCCGGCTTCCACAACTGCCGGCAATAAGCTGGCCACCTTCACCCTCACCGCCGACGACGCCAGCAACAATGTCGCGGCCACCGATCATTCCAAGGTGAAATTGCTCGTCTACACCGCCACGAGCGGCAAGGCCAAGCTGGTGAAGCAAATCACCGCGCATCTCAAAGCTGGCACGGCTACGTTCAGTAATGTCGATATCAATATTGCAGGTAATTACACCATCGAGGCGGTTGATGGCCGGTATGCTTCAGCTGTATCCAATGTCTTCACCGTCTCCCCCACTGCGGCCAAGCGCGTAAAATTTGTCGCTCCTACTTCTGGCAACGTGCACGGACATGCTTTCTCCACCCAGGTCGAGGTCCTGGATAAATACGGCAATATCGTGACCAATGATTCTTCCACTGTCACGATTGCTTTGGGGAAACATTCCTCTGGTGCTTCCCTATCCGGCACCCTGACTGCTGCGACGACTGGCGGCGTGGCGGACTTCACCAACCTGGTCCCCAGCTCGGCTGGCAATTACATTCTGGTTGCCAGCGATAGTAAGCTGACGCCGAAGGCTCGGTCGGCGAAGTTTGTGATTGGGTAAGAAAGAAGCACGCGAGTTACGAGTTTATTGCACGTTTTTGTGCGTGGTTAAATTACTGTAGCCTCCGAAAGCCCACGGATAGCCATCCGTGGGCTTTTGTATTTTGATAGGGCTTCTATTAATTTTGGGGGTCGGAAATCCCACGGCTGGGCCGTGGGCTTTATGAGTAGTGGGGCGCAATTAGGAAATGAAAACCGCGTGGGTCCTCAGTTGCTTCTGCGCCGCCAAAACAAACTACCGCTCACGCTTCATCTATCGGCCCATCGGTAGTATTATCCTCGCTATGCCACAAACAAATCGCCTTCTGCTCGTCGCCGGTATTTGCGCGGCTCTCCTGACACATTCGGGCGCGCTGGCCAGTGATAATCTGACGAAAGGTTTTTCGAATCCACCTCAATCGGCTCACCCGCAGACGTGGTGGCATTGGATGAATGGCAACGTCACCAAGGAAGGAATCAAGGCTGATCTGGAAGCCATGCATCGGGTTGGCATTGTTGAAGCGAACATCATCACTGTCGCCAACGACATTCCTCACGGCCCGGTACCTGTGATGAGCCCAGCCTTTTTCGATGACGTGGAGTATGCCGCTCAAGAAGCCAATCGCCTTGGCATGACGCTCTGCATGGACAATTGTCCGGGGTGGTCGAACAGCGGCGGTCCCTGGATCAAGCCAGAACAGTCCATGATGATGGTTGTGACCAGCCAGACTCAGGTGAACGGCGGCTCTGAACGAGACCTGTCTCTGGCACAACCCCCTACCGAGCGCGATTTCTATCGAGATATCGCCGTGCTGGCGTTTCCCACGCCCGTGGGTAACGGCAGTGTGCCGCTGGAAGCTCTGGCGGCGCACGTTACCTCCAACGCGCCCGATTTTGATGCGAGTGCCTTTGTAAAGGGGACAAGTGAAGCCAAGCTGCCGGTGGTCCAGGGGCACGGGCCACAATACATCCAGATGGATTTCCCATCTCCTGTTACGATGCAAACAATCACCATTACACCTGGCCGGGCGAATCGCAGTTGCTTTGGAGAGATTCAGATTTCGGATGACGGGGGGGCTTTCAATTCAATCTCGAAGTTCCGATTCAATGGCAGCAGTGGAAATCCAGTGGTCATTGGTCTGACTCATCAAGTCAGGTCGGAGCATGTGCGGCTCGTCTTTACCAGAACCGCCGATCGAGCCACGGGTATTTATGTTCGGAAGATTGAGTTTTCGTCCGGGCTGCGTGTGGAAGACCTGGCTCGCCAAGCCGTATATGACGCCGGCGGCCCAGATCCTCTGGATGTGATCAAGCTAATGCGGCAGCCGTACACGCCGAACATGGTTGTCCGCTCCGACAAGATGATTGATCTGACGGCCAGCATGAAACCGGATGGCAGCCTCACTTGGTCGGCGCCGCCTGGCAACTGGATCATCATGCGCGTCGGCTACACCACCACCGGCGTAACCAATCACCCCGCCCCACCTGAAGCGACGGGCCTGGAATGCGATAAACTCAGCCGCGCCGGCCTGGATGCCTGTTGGAACGGCATGATGCAACCCATCATTGATCGCCTCGGGCCCCTGGCGCCCAAGGTTCTGGACGATTGTCTGATCGACAGCTACGAAGTCGGCGGCCAAAACTGGACGCCGAAGATGGCGGAGGATTTTCACAAGCTCCGCGGTTACGACATTCATAAGTATCTGCCCGTCTTCGCGGGATACGTTGTCGATAGCCCCGCGGTTACCGAGCGATTCCTATGGGATCTTCGCCGCACGGTCAGCGACCTCTTTGCCGAAAATTATTTTGGCTATTTCACCGATCTCTGTCACACGCATGGAATGAAATCCATGGTCGAGCCCTATACCGGGCCGTTCGACTCCATGGAATGCGGCGCTAGCGTTGACATTCCCATGGGCGAATTCTGGACCGGAAGCCAGGGGGAGGCGTCGGTGCACATGGCCGCTTCAGTCGGGCATATCTATGGGCAGAAGATCATCGCCGCCGAATCGTTCACCGGCGCACCTGAGCATGGAGCGTGGAAGGAAGATCCGTACTCGCTCAAACAACTCGGCGACCTCGCGTTCTCCCAGGGAATCAACCGATTCGTCTTCCATCGTTACGCCCATCAGCCATGGATGAACCGTTTCCCCGGCATGACCATGGGCCAATGGGGAATCAATCTAGAACGCACCAATACCTGGTTTGCGTTGGCGAAGCCATGGATGACCTATATCAGCCGCTGCCAATATCTCCTGCAGCGCGGGATGTATGTTGCCGATGTCGCCTACTACAGCGGCGAAAGCGCGCCGGTGGTGGATCGCCTGGACAACCCGACACTACCGAAGGGATACGCCTGTGATGCGATTGATACCGGCGCTCTGTTGAAACTGGCGGAGGTGCAGGATGGTCGGCTGAAGTTGCCGGATGGAGAATCCTATCGCGTATTGGTATTGCCCTCAGGCGATCCGGAAATGACGCCCGATCTGCTGAAGAAAATTCGAGGTTTTGTGAAGAATGGACTGTGCGTGGTGGTCGGTGCTAGGCCACAGCATTCTCCGAGCCTGAGCAACTACCCCGCTAGTGAAGATCAGGTTAAACAGCTCGTCAATGATCTGTGGGGCGATTGCGATGGAAAGAGTGTCACCGAGCACACGCTGGGCAAGGGAAAACTCGTCTGGGGCAAGCCGCTGAATGAGGTGTTGGCATCGCTGAATGTTTCGCCCGACATGGAATTCGATTCCTCCGCACCGCTGTTGTTCATTCACCGCACGAGCGCGGACGCGGACTGGTACTTCGTAGCCAACCACAGCGACAAACCGCTGCAAACTTCGGTCACGTTTCGCGTTTCGGGAAAGCAGCCGGAATTCTGGTGGCCGGGTAGTGGCGTGATGGAAAATGCGCCGGTGTTTTCAGAGACAGATGGGCGCACCACGGTGCCGGTCTCGCTCAATCCTGCCGGTTCGGTCTTCGTGGTTTTCCGTTCTCAGCCAGCGGCCGACCATCTGGTCAGCGTTCGCATCGATAGCCAACTCTCGCAAAACATGTCGAAGCCGTCATCTTTGTATGAGCTGACGACTAGTGACGATGGCAAAACGGCATTGCTTCTTGCCCACCAATCCGCTCAGCTCGACTTCACCACTGCTTCCGGGAAACATCTTCACATCGATGCCCCGGCTCCACAAATCTCCAGCTTGCAGGGTCCGTGGAAGCTCGATTTTCCGCCCAACTGGGGCGCTCCGCCTTCCATCACGTTGGATCATCTCATCTCCTGGTCCGATTCTTCCGACAAAGGCGTTCGCTATTTCTCCGGCACCGCGACTTATTCCAAAGACATTGACATTCCTGCCTCTGAACTCGGTCCGGGCAAGGTGCTCATCCTTAATCTTGGCGATGTGAAAAATCTGGCCCAGGTCAAACTCAATGGAAAGGATCTGGGAATTCTCTGGAAGCCGCCCTTCCGTGTCGATCTCGCCCCTGCCGCCCACGCCGGCACGAATCATCTTGAGATTGCCATTACCAACCTCTGGCCGAACCGCATCATCGGAGACTTACAGCTGCCCGACGATATCCAATGGAGCGGCAACAAACCCGCCGCCTGGCCACAATGGTTGCTCGATGGCAAATCTTCTCCCACCGGCCGCCTGACTTTCTACACCTGGCGACACTTATCTCCTGGAGACCCCTTGCTGCCTAGTGGCCTGATTGGCCCTGTTACTTTAGAGGCGAGCAAATGGATTCCTGTTACTCAGTCGAATAGATAGGAACAAAAAACCCCATCCGGCATGGATGGGGTAAAGAGCGGGCGAAGGGAGTTGAACCCTCAACATTGGGCTTGGAAAGCCCACGCTCTGCCAATTGAGCTACGCCCGCGCGGGTTAGCAAGTGTATCCTAACTTCGGCGAGATTTCGAGCCAAATGCGGGATGCCCTTCCAGCCAGGACTGGCCGGGCGTGCTTTGGGCTCAAGCTTTTTGGGACGCTGGTCCGATAAATAGATGTGATACTGCTTGAAAAAACGCGAATTGACTCAGCGGAAGAAACGGCTTGTGATAATTTTCGCCGGAACTGTGCTGCCATGGGGAACGCGCCAGCCAGCACACTATCTGAAATAGAATGGCTTTTTGCACGCGATGGAACGCTGACGGGGAAAGATGCCCAGGGGAAATGGCTGCTGGGGAATTCGCTGCCGATGCGTACCGCTAAGAGGATGCTGCGGAAATTGCAGTGCGCGCAGAGTGTGGCCTGTTTTCTGGATGTGCCACATGCAGCTTTTTTGAAAGAGGCGCTGCGCAAACTGAACCGCAATCAGGGGATTGTGGCAGTGGTGCCAGACGCGGAGCGGCTTAATCAGATATTGCACTGCGAAAATTTTTCTACTGAGATTGGTACGCGTTTGTGGTTCGCAACAGGTGAAGATTGGGACCAATCGCTGGCGGAGATTTTTCAGAATCATCCCGGGCTTTCCACGCCGAGCACGTTCATTCGTACTTCCTTCACCGATGAATCGGCATTGCAAACGATGATTTCACGCGCGCAGAAAGTTTTCGCTGCGGAGAATGCGCGGCGCGGGCAAATCATTCAGGAAAATTTGCGAGCGGGATCGAAACGAACCGAAAGAATCTGCCTGTTTGCGCCATCAATGTTTCGGCTTTGGGATCCTGCTGCGTTGGTTCTTTCAGAAATGCTTCCGGGGGTGCGGTTTGATCCGGATCAGCCAGTTAATTCGGCACCGCTGGGATTGTCGCTGGCCGTGCGGGATTGCGATGCGATAGTCGCGGCCAATGTGGCGCAGGCGGACGCGCAGGGAATTGTGCCGGAGGATAAAGCATGGATTACCTGGGTGACGCGGCCGATCATCCCGGCGTACACCGGGGCGAAGCGAGATTCATTATTGCTGGCCGATGAAAGCTGGACTCAAACAGCGCGGCATGCGGGTTGGCCTGAGAAACAACTGGCGGTTGCCGCATGGCCACAGATATTTTCCCGCGCGACTCCTTCGCGCGGAAATTACCTGACGATGATCAGCGATACGACTACCGTTGCTGCTGAGCCTGACCATTTCGAACTCTCCAGCCATGCGTTGCTCTGGGAAACGATTCGGCAGCAATTGTCAAAAAATCCGTTTGATCTTCGCGAAGATCCTGGCCAATACCTGGTGCGCTGGCTGGAACGATGCCAGGTCGCTCGCGATGGGTTAGACATCAAGGCGTTTATCGAAGAGCTGATTATTCCAACTTACCAGCAAAGCATTGTGAAGTTGTTAAGTCAGAATGGTTTATCGGTTCGATGTTTTGGAGCGGGTTGGGAGCAAATCGAATCCTGTGCCTCGCATGTCGGAGGAAAGATTTCGGATATGGACCAGATGGAAGAGGCGGTCGGTGGAGCGGCGGCGCTGATCCATGCTTCTCCGATGACGTTTGCGCATCCGATTGAAGGGATGGGGCGAGTGGTCATTTCAACGGCTTGCAGCAATGAAAAAGCTTTTATTGCAGATGCCTTACGGGCGGCTCGCGGCGAATTAGCGCTGCCTCGGTCACGCGGAACAAGTATTTCGGCGGAAATGATTCTCGCTCGTATTTAAATTGCCGTGGGAAGGGCGGGAAGCGTTTGAAGAGTGAGAAGGGGATAAATCGGAAAGAATTTTTGGCGGCGTGAATTAGTTTCGTTTCATATAATGGTGAATATGAGCGGCGCTCGCACAATGCGATTGGCTGGATTGGTATTGACCTGCACGTCCGCGTGCCTGGCGGTAAATCCGCCGGCGACGCAGCCGAATTTGCAGACGATGAAGCAGGAAGAGTTTGCCCGGCAATTGATGGAGAAGGCCGCCATTCTCGATAGCAAGCAAGTGCCGCTCTCCGGATTAATCCATGTCAATTTGCGCGACGGGCGGTTGTATGCCGAATCGCCGGTGAAAACGGATGAATGGCTGCGGATTAACGTCGGCAATCCGCTGATGCTCTGCGTGTTAAGACAACCAACTCCGGATTTTCTGCAAATCACCCTTCAGGATTTCACCGATCCGACGAATATTTATATGCAGACGGAGATTCTGGGATCGCCGGCACAATTGCAGATCGTGGGGTCGTGGGAATTTCCCGGGCGCGAGCGGTTTGTAACCCTGATTGAGAAATATGCATCGCTGGATGAGCAGGGTCGCACGGCAGCAGGGCAGACGCGATTGCTGGTGCAGGAGATGACCGATGACGGGGGCGAGACGGTCAATCTCACGCTGGCTGAGCCGGACTGGTCGACTCTGCTGCGCGAGCATCCACGCGAGATGCGGCAATATTTTTATCCAGTGCTAGAGGAACTGCATGCGCAAGCGCTGCTTCAACCCGATTCGCACGTGGAATGGCAAATTTTTGGACCGCAGGCAAAGCCGGATGCTGCAACGATGGCGCGCGTGCAGCAGCTTTTGCCGCTGTTGGACAGTGAAACATTTTCGCAGCGGCAATCGGCCCTGCGGCAAATCAGTGCGATGGGGCCAACGGGCGCGCTCGCGCTGATGCATGTTGATGAGCATTCGCTTTCGCCAGAACAATCCGCCCGCGTGGCGGATATTCTGCTCCCCTACCGGCAGCTTTCACCGCAGCAGGCGGTAGCGCTTTCGCGCCAGCCCGAATTCCTGTTGGATTGCATGGATTCCGAGAATGCTGATCTGAGAAGATTGGCGAAAGAGCGGCTCGAGAAAGTGCTGAAGCATGCGATTGCATTTGAGCCGACTGGGGCGGAAGGACAACGCGAGATGGAGCTTGGAAAATTGCGAAGGGACTTGTTGAAGCAGTAGTGGAGAGGGGATCCCGCAGCTTTGGTGCGGCGTGGCGCGCACCCGATTCCAATTTATTTCTGAATAAATTTAGCGCCCGTGATTGCGCAATTGATTTAATGTAGCGCGGAAATCCTTTGGGAGCGGGGCTTCGATCGTCATTGGGCCTTTGGTCGGATGCGAGAAGCTCAGTTTTTCCGCATGCAAGGTCAGGCGGGAAATGAGCGGCCGTTCGTCTTCGCCGCGCGTGGGACGGTAATCGCGCTTGAATGAAGAGAGCAATAACCCCCCTGCCGTGCGCGGGTGATAGAGCGCATCAACTGCCAGCGGCATGCCGATGCTAAGCAGATGAACGCGAATCTGATGCGTACGCCCGGTTCTCGGAAAACATCGGAGCAACGTGTAATGTCGAAATTGCTCGATCATTTGCCATTCGGTCAACGCTGGCTTTCCATCTTTGCGTGCCGCCATGCGATCGCGCGAAGTTGGATGCGGACCGATGGCGGCTTTGATTTGTCCGGCCTGTCCACCAGCGCGGCCGCCTACCAATGCCAGATATTCCTTCTGCACTGTTCCATTTTGAAATTGCTCGGAAAGCGCTCGCTGCGTTGGCAGATTCTTCGCCAATAATAAAACGCCGCTGGTTTCTTTGTCGAGCCGATGCACAATGCGCAGGCGCGGATCATCCGAGCCGGTGCATGGCAAATTCAACTGCGCCGCCAGATCTTCCAGCACAGAAACCTTCTCCCCGCGCCCGGGGATACTGGCCAGGCCAGCGGGCTTGTTGATGGCGACAACATCGGCGTCTTCGTAGAGAACTTGTAGGCTGGGCGGCTGCGGCATGGGTTGAACCCTACACACCTGATGTTTCCGTGTCCAACCGCGCAGTTAAGCGTTTTGGATTTGCTGTCCGCGAAATATGTTTATGAACATGAGCGAGACGCTCCTGCTACGATAAACACAGTGCGGCACGTCGTCTGGGTAGCAGCACTAAAGCCATTATTGCCGCGAAGCCCGAACCTATCGGCTCCGGCACTGGCAAGCCAATTGATTGATCGTACTCCGCGGCCCCCAGTTGATAGAGTGCTAGATCATCCCTATTAACCTGTCCATCGTTATTGAAATCTCCCACGGAATATCCGCCGGCGACAGTTTGGCCCATATGCTGCATGAGAATTCCCAAATCAGTTGTATTAACTACTCCGTCGTCATTCGCATCGCCCAGCACCGCTGGTAAGCTTGCAAGGTAAAAATTATCAAACGTCTGTGGCGGCCCGAAGCCACCGGGGCCGGGCTGGTAATCGTAGAGCCCGACGTCTCCGTGAGAATAAGTCGAATCGACTAGTGTGGTTTCAAGCGTGCCGTTGACATACGCCTTATAGGTATCCCCCCGCACGGTGAGGGTCAGGGCATAATTATTGCCGGGGATCAAAACGCCATACGCTATGTTGGTAGGCGAGGAATAATTCCCATTGCTCACGATATGCCAATAGAGTTCGGTCCCCGCGTAGCCGCCGCGCGCACCGGCGCCATAACTGTCGCCGCCAGTCACCAGCAGAATCCCATTCTGATTTGAGCCATCGGTGCGGAGCCAAATTCCGCCATCGCCGATGCTATTAATATCCACAACAATCTCAAAATCGGACACATTAAATGGAAGGCCGGCATACGTGGTAGGATTGTTACTGGGCTGCTGTGCGTAATAAACGCCGCCGCTGGCGATCCAATTGCCGTTGGTGCCATTCCAATCGGGCGAGGCGCCGGAATTGAAATTATCGCTGAAAATAGTGTCTGCCCGCGCCACCGACGCATAAGCAATTGCCGCAAGCAGTACCGTAACGCATTTGGAAAGTTTTAGTGGGTGGTTTTGCATCGCTCCTCCTCTGGAATAAATTTCTGGCAACAAAATGATAATGCCTCTATCCTGCAATGGCCAACAAAAAATTTTACCAATTTAGAAAACTTACGGGTCGGGACGCTCTTAGAGCGGTGCGCGAATTCGTATGCGTGATTATATTTTTACCTGAGGTTTTCCGTGGTTAATTCAGCGACCACGTCGCTACACCAAAATCGCGCTCTGCCCTAAATCGAAGCAGATAGAGACGAAAAAAGCCCACGGATGGCTATCCGTGGGCTTTGAGTTGTAATCACTCTTAATCGCGAAATTACTGTCCGAGCTTGAGGTCGCCCAGGCCATGCGATTCTTCGCCGCCTTCGAGACCGCCGCGCAGGCCGCGCTTGACGGCGCGTTCGGAGCGTTCGCTTTCGCGGATCTGCTCCTCGGCGGCCCACTGGGCGCGCTTCAGAGACAGGCCAATCTTCCGCTCGTCGGAGTCGACACGCAGAATCTTGACTTCGACTTCCTGGCCGGCCTTGAGCGCTTCTTCCGGCTTGTCGATCTTCTGATCGGAAATTTCCGAAATGTGCAGCAAGCCTTCCAAGCCCGGTTCGAGTTCCACGAACACGCCGAAGTTGGCGATCTTGGTGACATGGCCCTTGACAACCATACCGGGGCGATAGGCCGCGGGAATAACCGTCTGCCAGGGATCTTCCTGCAATTGCTTGAGGCCCAGTGCGATGCGCTGTTTTTCCTGATCGACATTGAGGACGACCGCCTTGACGTTTTCGCCCTTCTTGAGCAACTCGCTGGGGTGGCCGATCTTTTTGGTCCAGGACAGATCGCTGACATGCAGCAGGCCGTCGATGCCTTCTTCGATTTCGACAAACGCGCCGTAGTTGGCGATGTTGCGGACTTTGCCTTCGACGACGGAGCCTTGCGGATATTTCTCCGCCACGCGTTCCCAGGGGTTTTCCTCGACCTGCTTCATGCCGAGGCTGATTTCCTGCTTGTCCTTATTGATCTCCAGCACTTTCACTTTTACATGTTGGCCGACGGCCACCACTTCGCTGGGGTGATTGATGCGCTTAGTCCAGGACATTTCCGAAATGTGCACCAGACCTTCGACGCCAGCTTCGAGTTTGCAGAAGGCGCCGTAGGACATGATGTTGACCACCTCGGCTTCGTGGATCGAGCCCACCGGATATTTCGCTTCGATATTTTCCCAGGGCGAAGGCTCTTTCTGCTTCAGGCCGAGAGCGATTTTTTCTTTTTCGCGATCGATCGAGAGAACCTTTACTTCGATTTCCTGATCGATCTTCAAGATGTCGCCGGGGTGATTGATGCGGCCCCAGGACATATCGGTGATATGCAGCAAGCCGTCGATGCCGCCAAGGTCAATAAACGCGCCGAAGTCGGCGATGTTCTTAACCGTGCCCTTGAGGATGGCGCCCATTTCGACTGATTCGAGCGTGCGCTTTTTCTGTTCTTCGCGCTGCTGCTCGATCATCTTGCGGCGGCTGATGACAATGTTTCGCCGCTCTTCGTCGATCTTCAAAATCACCGCATCGATATCGCGCCCGATCCAATCACTGATCTCGCCGGGTCGACGAATATCCACCTGGCTAGCAGGCAGAAACACCGGTACGCCGATATCCACGAGCAGGCCGCCTTTGATCTTCTTGGTAACTTTACCCTTGACCGGATCCCCTTCCTTCTTGGACTTCATGATCGCTTCCCAATTGATGATGCGATCCGCCTTGCGCTTGGAAATTTTTACCAGCCCCGTGTCCCCTTCGACATCTTCGAGCAGCACATGGACCACATCGCCGACTTTTACGGCCGAAGGATCATCAAATTCAGTTTTATCGAGAACCCCTTCGCTCTTGAGCCCCATCTCAACTACGAAATCATCGCCGACCACACCACTGACTTTGCCTTTGAGAATCGCTCCCGGAGTGAAATCCTGTACTTCTTCGCCGCTGACCAGCTTCGTCAAATCATCCGCTGCATCGCCGAGTGCGGTGGCTACGGCAGAATCCACGTCAGCGTCAATATCCCCCAGGGAGTTCAAAAGATTGTAATCAACCATGTTAAAAATTTTCCGGCTCCGAGCCGGCTTTCTGGAATGTCGCGGTAATTTCGGAAGGATCAATCGACGGCCGCGTCTCCGCCAAATGTCCCAAACCCTATCGGACCACCCGATGAGGCGAACCAAGGATTATAGACAAAAGAGGGACAAGGGACAAGGCGGCGAGACGGCAAGGGAAATACAAAATCAAAAATACAAAAGGATATGACGGCATCGTCACTTTAGACCTCGACGAGCTCACTCAATTCGAGGTGAGATTTTCAAACCTCTCGATGTCGGAAGCATTCCGTTAAATGATCATTCACCATCCCCGCCGCCTGCATAAATGCGTAACAGATCGTTGGGCCCACAAATTTAAATCCGCGTTTCTTCAAATCCTTTGACATTGCCTCGGCCTCTTTGGTCACGGCCGGTACATGTTTGTGAGATTGCCAACGGTTCACGATGGTCTTGCCGCCTGTGAATTGCCAGATGTATTTGTCGAATGAACCGAATTCTTGCTGTACTTTTAGAAATGCTTTGGCACACGCCACCGCCCCTTCGATTTTTAAGCGATTGCGGACGATACCGGGGTCATTCAACAGCTTCTCGATCTTGGCTGGCGAATAGCGAGCGACTTTCTTCGCATCGAAGTTATCAAAAGCTTTGCGGTAACCCTCGCGCTTTTTCAAAATGATTTCCCAGGAAAGGCCGGCTTGTGCTCCGTCGAGCACGAGAAACTCGAACAGCTTGCGATCATCATGCACCGGCACGCCCCATTCACGGTCGTGATATGCCTGCATGATCTCGGATTTGGCCCAATGGCAACGGATAAGAGATTTCATATTCATGCCGTTTGATGGTTCTCTACGTATACTTCAAGTTGATGAAATGGTCTCCCTCGCAATATAGCAAATTTGAAAATGAGCGGAACCGCCCAGTCCATGACTTGCTGGCACAGATTCCTGGCAAATCGGTTCAATCCGCTGCGGACATCGGATGCGGACCTGGCAACTCCACTCAATTGCTCAAAGAGCGATTTCCTGAAGCCGATGTCGTAGGCGTGGATAACTCTCTTGAAATGACAGAGGCAGCGCGCACGCGATTGCCGAACGTTCAATTTGATCTCGCCGATATCTCGACGTGGAACCATCCCGGACCGTTCGACATCATCCTTGCCAACGCTGTATTACAATGGCTACCGGACCACGCAACCCTCCTGCTATTTCTGCTTTCCAAACTTTCTCCCAGCGGCAACCTGGCAGTGCAAATCCCGGATAATTTTGACGAACCATCTCACCAGCTCCTCCGCCAAATTGCCGCCAAAGGTCCCTGGGCTGCCAAACTCGCTAACAAGGGCCACGCCCGAGAGGCCCGGCACGATGCCAATTGGTACTATCGCCTTTTTCGCCAGCACAACCTACGGGTGAATCTGTGGCGCACCACGTACTATCATCCGCTCGCCGGTGGCCCTGCCGCAATTGTCGAATGGGTCAAAGGCACCGGTTTGCGGCCTTTTCTGCAACAACTCGATCCCCAGGATCAACCAGCTTTTCTAGCCGAATACCAAACGCTTCTGGCCGATGCGTACCCGGTTTTCCCCGACGGCAGGGTGCTTTTCCCATTCCCACGCCTTTTTTTCATCGCCAGCCGCTAGTCACGGCATTCTTTTTCATTCTCGAACCCTTCCTTTGCCGATAATGTAGAATATTATCGGTCCAAGGCTTTTTATGCGCTCTTTTTCGCCTATCCGTGCTTTACTGGTTCTGCTGTCCATTGCCGTGTGCTTCTGCGCATTGCTCGGGCGGGTCGCTTACCTGCAAACTGACGGCCGCAAGCACACGCTCGCTGCTGCCGAGCGGCAGCAACATATGACCGAGCAATTGGTTGCGCGGCGGGGCACTATCTTTGACCGCAACGGCTTTGTCCTGGCTTGCACCACGCAGCAGCGAACCGTATTTGTTGATCCCAAGTTCATGCGGCAGCAGATTCTGCTGGAAGGGAAAACTACGGTCGACCAGGCGATCAACGATCTGGCAAAAGCGCTCGACCAGGATCCTGCAGCATTGAGCAAAAAAATCAACCAGAATCCAGATGCCCGGTTTGTGCGCATCTCCGATGCGATTGATGAAACCGCTGAGCAGGCGATTCGCGATCTGGATATTCCCGGCATCGGCTTCCAGCCAATCAATATTCGCAATTACCCGATGGGATCGCTGGCGGCGCACATTATTGGAGATGTTGGCAAAGGTGGCGATGGCCTGGAAGGCCTGGAGATGAAGTACGACAAAGTTCTCTCCGGCCACGATGGGTCGATGCGGACGTTAAAAGATGCGCAGCGCCAAGGCATCGCTGTGTTAGCTTCGGACTATCACCCGCCCGACCATGGCCATCATCTGGTGCTGACGATCGATTCAACGATTCAATCCATCGTCGAGCAGCAATTGGATGACACGTGCAAGAAATTCAACGCGCAGCGGGCCGAGGGGGTTGTTATGGACCCGCGCACCGGCGATGTGCTGGCGCTGGCGAACTGGCCGACGTTTAATCCGCAGAATGTAGGGGATTCCACTGAAGCTATGCGGCGGGACCGGGCGATCACCGATCCATATGAGCCGGGGTCAACCATCAAGCCATTTATCGCCGGGCCGGCGATGGCGTGGAATTTCACGCGTCCATCCGAGATGTTCGATACGGCATCGCCCTACATCACCAGCTACGGACGGCGCGTTTCTGACGTGCATTCCTATAGCCGGCTCGCGATGTGGGATGTACTGGTGAAATCATCGAACATCGGCATGTCCAAGCTCGGCGAGCGCATGGGCAATTCCAACCTGTATCGCGCGCTGACCAGTTTTAATTTTGGCAAGCCGACGGGAATTGAATTGCCAGGCGAAGCGTCGGGGCGGGTTTATCCATTGGATAAATGGACGAAATATTCGACAGAGTCGGTTTCGCAGGGTTACGAGATCATGGTAACGCCGCTGCAATTGGCTCGCGCATTTTGCGCTTATGCCAACGGCGGCAAGCTGGTGCATCCGCGCATCATTCAAGGAATTCTTGATGACGATGGCGATGTCGTAAGCCGAAATCCACAGGTGCCGCTGGATCAATGCCCTGAAATAATTGCCCCGGAAGCGCGGGCGGAGATTTCGCGGATACTTTGTGATGTCCCCATTCGCGGGACCGCGGTCGGCAATCGCTCGCTGATCTGGAATATCTTCGGCAAAACCGGCACCGCCCATATCTCCAACGGCAAAGGCGGCTACGACGAAGAACATTACACCAGCAGCTTCATGGCCGCGGCGCCATATGAAAACCCGCGACTCGTGGTCGCCATCATCGTGCATGATGTGAAGAAAGACGGCAAAAACTACTACGGCGGCCACGTATCGGCCCCGCCCGCTTTGAAAATTTTTGAGCGTTCGCTTTCCTACCTCGATGTCCCGCCCTCGCCGGATTTACAACTCCCGCCGCCGCAGATTGCCAGCGAGTTGTATAATTTCAATCCGAAGGCTTATGAACGGACGCCCACGACGACGGCGCAGGCAGAATAACAGACCGTGAATTTCACCTATATTCCCTTTTCTAATAGCAGCTTCCGTACTTGATCCAGGCCCCACAAAGAAACGTCCAATTCTTTTGCTAGTTCGCGGGCGGATTTTGTGTAAACACCCGAAGTGGCAACGACTATCGCAATGTCACACTTATAGTATTTCATGCCGCTGAATACTTCTTGGACTGCACTATTGCCGACTGATCCTGACCAATGTTTTGCTTGTATCGCGATGCGCTTCCGTTTTGGATCACAGACCACAACGTCGACCCCTTGATCGCCTGAACATTTCGTAACTTCGCATTTACATCCAACTGCCTCAAAAATCTGGCCAAGTAGTTCCTCGAAATCCCGATCGCTGAGGTATTGTGGCGCATCCAATTGCCTTAGGAGCTTCGCCCGACCACTTCGTTCGAATTCTTCACGCCGCCGCCTTTCCGCTTCAATTCGGCGTCTTTCCATTTCCAGTGCTTGCTCTTGCTGCCGACGCTTCTCCTCTTCGATTTGATAAATCCTCTCTCGCTCTTCCTGACGCTTCAAGTGCGCTCGCTCGTAGAGTTGTTTTGTCCAAATCTCGCAAAGCTGTTTGTGAGCAGTCAACGCCTCTTCATATAGGTGTGTTTCCTGAACTCTTTGTTCCGTACTTCTGGGATTACCGTTTATTAATAAATGCGTAACTTTGGCATAAACACGCCGCAGCTTCGTCAATGGGCGAGGCGGGAGCGGAAACCCCAATTGGTCAAAATACAGCCCTACCATGAATGTGTCCGAAATGCTTGTTGTGCTTGGATCCAAGCTGCCAAGACATTGGCCACATTTAATCTGTAGAGTCGGATCATCGATATAACATCGATTGGTTTTGCCACAAGCATGACAAATGATAATGCGTCTGAGCAGCGCGTAATGGTCATTATAGCGAGCCATAGGCTGAACTTATCGCGAATGACTAGAAGCTGTTTCAAAACCTATCGAGTGATAAATTTGCGCCCTTGCTGAATTTACGTTTGAATATGACATGGAAAGGAATCCTTTTCATGTCACGACACGACTCTGAGCTCACGGAGGCACAATGGAAGAAGATCGAGCCACTCTTGCCGAAGGTGAAGCCTTCGCCAGCCGGGGGACGGCGACGGGCTGACGACCGGCGTTGTTTCGAGGGCATCTTATGGGTGCTGCGCTCCGGTGCTCGCTGGAAGGATCTGCCCAGGCAATATCCCTCGCCCAGCACCTGCTGGCGTCGGCTGCGTGACTGGGAGGAGCAGGATGTCTGGCTCGCTATCTGGCGGAAATTCCTGGGTGATCTGGATGAACAGGGCCGGCTCGACTGGGAAGAGACTTTTGCCGACGGCTCGTTTGCCCCGGCAAAAAAAGGGGCTCCTGTGTCGGAAAAACCAAACGCGGCAAGGGTACGAAGTGGATGGTGGTGGCAAGCGGCCAAGGTGTTCCTCTGGGAATTCAACTTGCCAGCGCGTCCCCGCATGAAGCGACGTTGATCGAATCGACGCTGGAGAAGGTATCGGTTCCCCGGCGTCACGGCCGTCCGAGGAAAAACCCCCAGCGTCTGATTTACGACAAGGCCGCCGATTCCGATCCTCTGCGAAAGCGATTGAAGAAGCGTGGGATCGATCTGATCTGCCCGCACAAGTCCAACCGCCGCAAGCCGCCGACGCAAGATGGTCGAAAACTGCGGCGATACAAACGCCGCTGGAAGATGGAACGAAGCATCGCCTGGGTTGGCAATTTCAGAAGATTGGTGGTTCGCTACGAACATAAGATCAGCATCTACCAAGCGTTCTTCCATGTCGCCTGTCTACTGATTACCTTGAGGCAGTTTTGAAACAGCTTCTACTTAGTCTTCCCCTCTTAATATAGTTTTGCAATCGCTCTGCGGAATAATCCTTATGTCGACGCAAGCTTTCATCATCAACAAATCGATGAAACCATTTGGCTGCATGGCAGGCGTCGTCAATCCCGCCATTCTGATCGAGCCGCGCGAATGCAGCATTGATTAAGACTTTTTGCAATTGAAGCATCGCGCATGCTCGAGAAATTCGACTCCCGCAATATCGC
>DASXDR010000131.1:0-73995 GCA_036490535.1 Tepidisphaeraceae bacterium
CGGCATTGGCGTGACTTGGTAACCATCAGGAGCAGCACTATTGGGATTCACGCGAAAGCCGAGCTGGATGGCGATGGGTTGCTGCGGATTGGCGGTCATGCCGTGCATGATCATGACCAGGGGGCCAGTGGCCAGGAGAGATTTTGCTTCCATGGCCGCTTCGAGTTTTAGCACCTCGGGATGCACCTGATCATTCATCTGCGCGATGGACATCTTCCGGTCCGCGTGTAGATAGGTAAAACCCTGCAAATCCTGAATGCGCGGATCGCTGATGCTGTAATCAGCAAAGCCATTGCCGGCAGGCTGCGTGGTGGGCTGCGTTTGCGCGCAGAGCATTACGGGCATGAGGCAGATCATGGTTAGTAGCTTCTTTAACATGGGTTCTCCTTCTTAGAACGTGTGTGAGAAGTTAATGATCCGGATCTTCGCTATACCTCGGCTCGACCTTGCTCGCCGCAGGTAGACCTGGTGTGGGAGATTAACTCCATTATGTTCATCGGCGTCAAGAATTTATCAGATCATTCCTCGCCATTGCAGTGACGAGATCGCAAGAGAATTGGAAAACTCGAGCCGTAGCTTTGGGTTGTCTTCTCGAAACTGACTCCCGATGCTAGGATTTTGGCCATGGAGAAACCCGCACCTCTCGAGCATGACGTCCTGGATTTAATCCGCCGGCGCTGGAGCCCGCGTGCGTTTGATACAAAGCCAGTCGAGCCAGCAAAGATAAAAACGATGCTCGAAGCAGCACGGTGGGCGGCTTCGAGCATGAATGAGCAGCCTTGGAATTATCTGATCGCCACTAAGGATAATGCGACGGAATTTGCGAAGATGATTTCGTGCCTGGTGCCTGCGAATCAGGCCTGGGCCAAGGATGCGCCGCTGTTGATGATCAGCGTGGCGAGAGCGTATTTCACAAAGAATAATGAGCCCAATCGCGTGGCGCTGCATGATGTGGGGGCGGCGTCTGCCCAGCTCACGCTGGAAGCACTAAACATGGGACTGTTTGTGCATCAGATGGGCGGAATTGAAGTGGAGAAGATTCGCACGGAATATGAATTGCCGCCCGGATACGAGCCGGTCGCGGGGATGGCGATCGGGTATCCGGGAGACAGCGAGAAATTGGCTGAGCCATATAAGACGCGCGAGAAGGGAAATCGCGTGCGCAAGCCGATTAAGGAATTTGCGTTTCGGGGGAAATGGGGAGAGATTTTTGAGTAAGTCCGAAATACGAAACAAATTAAAATTCGCATTGCGGTCAGAGTGGAAATGTAGCATGGGCGTCTCGCCGATGGGATTTAAAAAAGGTCATGGGCGAGACGCCATGCTACGCGGAAAAACCAACCTGACACACTACCGAAATTTTCGATCGCTTGTCGATTTTGAATTTTTGCCTTGATTTATTTTTTTTGGGATTTCGAGATTGGAATTTCGGATTTAATGTTATGGATTTCGTCTCGCGCGCTGGTCAGAAACTGCATCATGCGCTGGTGTCATTCGATATTTCGCCGGCGGGGTTAACGTGCGCGGATTTGGGCTGCAACACCGGCGGCTTCACCGATTGCCTGCTGCAAATGGGAGCAAAGAAAGTTTACGCGATTGATACCGGGTATGGCGTATTGGAGTACAAATTGCGGAAAGATTCGCGCGTAGTGGTGATGGAGCGGACCAATGCCATGCACGTTACGCTACCGGAGCTAATGGATTTGATCACGATTGACGTGGCCTGGACGAAGCAGCGGCACATCCTGCCAGCAGCTTTGCGCTTACTGCAATCGGACGGGCAGGTCGTAACGCTGATCAAGCCACATTATGAAGCCGAGGCAAAGCTGCTTCGAAATGGGGTATTGCCGGAAGAGCATCTCGATGATGTATTGGAAACTGTGAAACTGGAGATTAGTAAAGCGGGATTCAGGATCGAAGGGATTGTGGACAGTCCGATCAAAGGATCGCAGGGCAATGCCGAATTTCTGGCGCATTTGAAGCGCGGGTGAAAAAAGATATTTTTTTGAAAAACGATCCCGCAGCTTTGCCGTGCTGTGGCGCCGAGATAGAGGGTTTATTTCTTCGCTGGAGCCTGCGCTGGTGCAGGAGCTTTTGCTTCGACGGTGGGGGTTTCCATTTGCTGGCAGTGGCGGGTGATGCGGACTGCTTTGGCGCCGCGGAATTGGCCGACGTGACCGAGGAATTTATTCCTACCTTCAACCTGGATGAGAATTTCTTTGTTGCATTCCTTGTCGGTGGTGATCAGATCGCCAGCCTGAAGGGAAAGCAGATCGGAAAGCTTGATCGTCGTTTGCGCGATGAAAGCGCGCATTTCCACGGAGGCGTTTTGGACGTTTTTGTTCAGGCGGCGCTGGTGGTCTTCGTGGCCGCTCTTTTTCTGGTAACTGAACCAGTTTTGCGCTGCCAGCACGCCCATGATCGGCTCGATGACGTTGTAGGGAATGCACAGGGACATCGTGCCGGCACGGTTGCCCATCTTCAGCTCGAAGCCGACCACAACCACGGTTTCGTTGGGCGGCACGATCTGCACCAATTGTGGATTGGATTCAAAATCATTGACAGTGAAAGTAATCGGTGTGAGATTGCTCCAGGCTTCGGATAGATGCTGCGTCGCTCGGTCGGTAATGCGGGTAACCAGCCGCTGCTCGATCTGCGTAAGTGGGCGTTGCGGTATGAACAGGTCTGCATTCGACCCCCCCAGCAGACGATCAATGATGGGGTAAATAATCAGCGGGGAAATTTCCAGGCAAAGTTGGCCGTCAAGTTGCTCAGCCTTAAGCAGATTGAAACACGTTGGATTGGGCAGCGAATGGATAAATTCGGAATAGGTTAATTGCTCGATGTGAGCGACCGTGACCTCGATGATGGTGCGGAGATAGCCGGAGAGAGCCGCCCCGAAATTTCGGCCGAAGCCTTCATGCAGGGCTTCGAGGGCACGCATCTGGTCTTTGCTGACGCGCTCGGGGCGTTTGAAATCGTAGGTTTGGACTTCGACATTGACCGCACCGCCGCGCCCGAAGACGGAGGCGGAGGATTGCGTGGGCTGCTGCACATTCCCGGAATCCACTGCAGCAAGCAGCGCGTCTACCTCGGATTGATCTAGCACATCGCTCAAAGCCGGCCTCCATGCCGATAGATAAATACATTATCGGACTAACCCGAGAAAAATCTATAATGGAATCATGGCGCTGAACGAGCAATATCACTCCCCCCTGCTCTTTGCGGGCATCCATGCCTTCGGGCGGTTCTGTTGGTTTTGCACGATGGATGCTCAGATCGTGGGGAAAGAAAATCTGGAGCTTCCCGGCGGATATCTGTTAGCGTGCACACATTTCAGCCATGTCGATCCGCTGCTTCTGGGAGTTCTGCACGATCGCTCGGTGGATTGGATGACACGGGAGGAGTTTTTTCGATTCAGGCCTTTGGGGTGGTTGATCCGCAAATTGGGAGGATTCCGAGTGAATCGTTTTGGCGTGCCGGTGAGTGCGATCCGCACTGGATTGGCGCGGCTGGAAGCGGAGCGACTCGTGGGGATTTTTCCGGAAGGTGGAGTGGTGGAGGTGGAAAAATCAGTTTGCCGTGGCGGAGCCATGAAACAAGGGGTTTGCCTGCTTTCCTGCCGCAGTGGCAAGCCAATTATTCCCTGCGTATTGCTTGGATCAGAAAAGCTCTCGCGGGTGGGACCGTGGCTGCCATTTCGACGGGGGAAAATCTGGATTGCATTTGGGGAGCCTATCTATCCGCCTGAGGGGATTGCATCCCGTAAATACGCGAGGAAATTGCAAGCAGAGGAATTGCAACGGCAATTTGTAACGCTGCGTACATTGTTAAGCCAGACTTTTGAAATTAAGCCACCTGTTCAGGTTAAATAATTTTGTCCCTTGCCAGAATGTCGATATTTACGGGATAATTTCTTACATGGATGCCAATTCGCTCAGTGAATTGGGGGGAGTCAAGATTTTGCTTTGCGATGATTCAGCCGTCGAACGGAATGCATTGGCTCATTATCTCCGTAATCATGATTATATTGTGGATGAAGTCGGGGACGGGGAAGCAGCTTTAGAATATCTGAAAAACAAGCAGGTGGATCTGATGCTGCTTGATTTGCATATGCCGCAGCGCGACGGGTTTGGGGTGTTGTCTTATGTGCAGGAACATCGGCGTGCGCTGCCGGTGATACTGCTATCCGGCCTTCCGCCCGATCAGATTCAGCATCGGATGAATAAATTGCCGGATCGTGAATTACCGCCGCTGTTTATTAAACCAGTCGATCCGGAAAAGCTGGTGCAGGTGATCGAATTGCAATTGGCGGGAGAACTTCCAAAAGCAAATGAAGCCCATGCGGAGTAGGCCGGTGATTCGGTTTTCATTCTGTAACCTGCATGGATCATTATGCATTTGCCTGAAGCTTTTCTTTCAATACCCGCTTCAATACTTTCCCCGTGGGTGAGCGCGGCAAATCTTGCACGATGAATATGTCCTTGGGGATTTGCCATCCGGGCATGCCAATGGTGCGGCAATGGTCACGAATTTGTTCGGGGCGGATTTCGGTTTGAGGTTTGGGAATGATGAAGGCGACGACCGCTTCGCCGCGGCTGGAGTCACTGCGGCCGATGACCGCGACTTCGCCTACGCTTTCATATTGCGCGATGGCTTCTTCGACCTGGCGGGGCGAGACTTTTTCACCGGCGATGATGATCAACTCTTTCTTTCTGCCCGTGATGTGGAGATATCCATCTTCGTCGATGCGACCGAGATCGCCGGTTTTGAAATAGCCGTCGGGCGTGATCGCTTCGGCGGTTTCGGCGGGAAGTTTGAAATAGCCCTTCATGATCATCGGGCCGCGCAGCCAGAGTTCATCGTCGACAATTTTTACCTCCGCGCCGGGGATTAGTTTGCCGACCGAGCCGGCTTTGCGCGAACCCGGCGCATTGAAGGCAATTGGCCCGATGGTTTCGGTCAATCCATAACCTTCATAAATCGGCTGTCCAAATTTGGCCTCGAAACCTTCGCGAATATTTGATGGCAGTGGCTCGCCACCACTGATGGCAGCATAAAGACTCTTCATATCATCGGGGTTTGCCTCTTTCAGCCGCAGCATCGCGCCGTACATGCTGGGGACTGCGGCGACGATGGAAATACTGTGCTGCTTGATCGCCTGCACCATGCCCGCGGGACTGAAGCGCGCCTGATAAACCACTTTGGCTCCAAGCGTCATCGGGGCAATTAATGTGGCCAGCAGGCCAGTGGAGTGAAACAGCGGCAAGACTCCCAGGAAAGAATGCGACCCTTTCAACTGTGCATGCTGAATGGCTGCGCGCACATCGCTTTCAAGATTGCCATAGCTGACCTGCACGCCCTTGGGCAGCCCGCTAGTGCCGCTGGTGTACAGGAGGACCGCGATGTCGTCATCTTTAACGGCCGGCAGCGATGGCAACGCAGTCGCACCAGAGGGGGGCAGTTGTGTCAGATCAATCACGTTCAGTTTTGATCCAGCTAATTTGCTGGCTAAAGGCGGCGCGGTCAGCACGGTGTCGATTTCACTATCAGCAATGATGTGGCCGATCTCGCGCTCGGAGAGCAGGAAGTTAATCGGCACGATGGTTTTGCCAGCAAATAGCGTTGCAAAGAAACTGACCGCAAATCCACCACTGCTGGGGAGAAATAATCCCACGCGTGGCTTTTGCGTGCGAAAGTTCAGATACATCGCCAAGGCACCGGAGAGGTGAGCCAATTGGCTGAAGGTCAAAATGCCGCGATCATCAACGATAGCGGTTTCACCGGCGAGGTTCTGAGCGTTTTCGAGCAGCGGATGCAGCAGCATGAATTTGCCTCCTTGGGTGGTAAATCTTAACGAGATTGCTCAATGCTCACATCTATAACACGCTTCGCGTGGCGATGCGAAACTATTCAGAAATTAGGCGCATTCACATGCACCGCTATTTAGGTAAACTCCGTCAGCGCCATGCGTATTGTTATTTTGTATTTGCTTTTTTGTCTCATTCCGCTGTCTCTGCTGGGCTGTGCGGCCCAGGAGCCGGCGTATGTGAATCAGAGTATTGTTGCGCTGAACGCCAATCAGCCTCGTGAGGCGATTGAAGCGGCTCAGGCGTATCTGAATCTGCATCCGGATGGCCCTGACGCTGCCGAGGCGTGGTACATCATTGGTCGAGCCGACGAGACCAGCAATGCAACGCAGGATCAGGCGAGGCAGGCCTATGAACAGGCGATGGCGCATCGTCCCTCCCCTGCTCAGCAAGCGGATATCCGCGCGGGATTGGCGAACGTCGCATTCTTTCAAGGTGATTATCCAAAGGCGCTACAGGAATGGTCCGCAGCCTATCCGGCGTTATCCGATCGCACGGCCAAAGCGTGGACGCTGTATCGAATTGGATTGTGCCAACAGCGGCTCGGACGATTTGCCGATGCTGATCCGACGTTTGCAATGGTGCAGCGAGATTACACCGAAACTCCAGCCGCCGAGCGCGCCGCGCAGAAGAGCGGCTATCGCGAGTTTTATGTGCAAGTCGGTGTTTACGAAAACCCCGCCAATGCCTGGGCGAATCTCAATGCGCTGCGAAAGTTGGGAATTCCTGCTCGCATCTTCCGCAACACCGCGAATCGACATGTTCTCTGCGCAGGGCCTGTCGCTACTTACGTCGCCGCTCAAGCTCTCAGACTCCGCGTTGCGATGAAATATCCCAGCGCGATGATCGTACCTTGATCCTCTGATTGGTATCGAAGAAATTATTGGACGTTTCTCGAGAAATCAGTCGATTGCTATGCCATGTGGTTATTGATAGTTTCAATTGCTGGCTTGAAGTTGTTCATAATTCGATGCAGACGGGGCTTTGGACCGTATGGAATCACGTCCATTGCCATCGCGGGAATTTTGGCTGGCTCTATTTCCGCACGAGGACAATACAAACTGGCCACGCTTTATGAATTCACATTAAACCAGGGATCTTTTCCGGGTCCCCTGCTATTTGATAGCAACGGCAATTTATACGGCACCACCAACGGCGGTGGCGCTGACCATTATGGAACCGCTTTTGAATTTTCTCCCAGCACACAAACATTGACGACTTTCGTCAACTTCGACATCACCAACGGCTCCCAACCCAACACTTCGCTGGTGATGGATTCCATGGGCAATCTCTATGGCATGACAGAAGAAAACTCGCTCGGCGAGAGTGAATTGTTCGAGCTCTCCGCAGGAACTCGTGCCTTTAGTATTCCGGCGGTCCTGCAACAACCGGTGAATGGCCTGCTTCCCAATGGCAACCTGATGATCGATGCGGCGGGGAATATCTACGGCACTGCCCAGGTGGGAGGATATAACAACCTCGGCACTGTCTTTGAAATATCTCCTGGCACTGGCGCGGCAAATGTGCTGGCATCATTCAATTTAACCGACGGGGAGCGGCCCAGCGGTGGTGTGGTGGCCGATGCACAGGGGGATCTGTTCGGTGCGACCAACGAAGGTGGACCTAACCGGGATGGAGTGGTTTTTGAGGTTCCAGCGGGATCGCACACGCCGATAACCCTGGCTGCATTCAATGGCGCTAATGGCAAAGACTCCACCTCGGGCTTGGTGATGGATAGCCACGGAAATCTGTATGGCGCGACCCCCGAAGGGGGCGATCTAACGCTCAATGGTGGCAATGGAGATGGCGTGGTGTTTGAAGTCGCAGCGGGTTCGAGCGCAATTAGTGTCCTGGCGACCTTTGAGGGGAGCAACGGCGCTGAGCCTCAAAGTAGTTTGCTCATTGATTCCAACGGCAATCTTTTTGGTACGACCGTGGCCAGTGGCGCAGACGGGCGCGGAACGGTCTTTGAAATCCCCGCCGGTACGGACTCACTGCTCACACTGGTGAATTTTGATGGGCACAACGGCAGCGGCCCCGAGGGTTCGCTAATCGAAGACGGCGATGGAAATCTCTATGGCACGACGACGGGAAACCAGGATTTCCAAACCGGCAAAAATTACACGGCCACGATCTTCGAACTATCGCTGCCCGAACCCACGTCGCTCCAGTGGCTGATAGCCGCTGCATCACTTCTGCGACGGCGGAAACGTCGGCAGTAATCATCAATCATAATCAGGTGGCCGAATTGGCCCACTTGGATTCGAACCGAGAACCAAGAGATTATGTATCTTCTGCTCTAACTATCTCGCGAACTTTAGAAATCTCATCCGTTCGGATCATCCAATAGCGCTTGCAGACGCTGCCCCAACTCATCTGGATATTTTTTTACCCACGAAGCATCGATGATACCGACTTCGATCATATCGCGCAGATGGACGCGGTCTTTGTCGCGAAACGCCGTCAATTTTGTTCGCACCAGTGCTTCCAATTTGAGCACTTGATAAGCCCCCGTGGGCTCAGATTCACTGACGTCCGGGTTCGTCGCTGGTGATGAATCCCAAACTTTTTCATTGGCAAAAAGAATATGTACCGCATCGCGCGCGCGCGGCTCGGGACCATCGACGAAGACTTCTACCTCTCTCATCGTGAAATGCGTGAACCCGGCGTTCTCCAGGGCGATTTTCGCGGCGGGAAAATCTTCGCGGCGCAGCAGAATATCCACATCTTTTGTATTCCGCACGGCTCCTTCATCCACGCGCGAAACCCATAGCGCAACGGCATTACCGCCTACGATTGCATAAGGCACTTTCGCTGCTTCAAGGGCTGCCGATGCACGCAGCAATCGTTGCCGCACTTTTTCCACGGCGTTCACCATCCGATCCAGCGAAAATTCTCCGTAAACGATGGCCATGGATAACCAATCATAGCATTGGCCCCGCTCGGATTCGAACCGAGAACCAAGAGATTATGAGTCTCCTGCTCTAACCGTTGAGCTACAGGGCCGAACTCTTCTGATGATAGCCACCCAGCGGAAGTTTTTGAAATCTTCTGGCTTGGTTGCTTTAAGGACAGGGGCCAGGAAACGCTGAACGATGAATTATGAACGATCAAAAAAGCCTGTTGTTGCTCCCTCTTTCGCGCGGTGGCGATCGCGCGTAAAATCTCTCTCTGGTTTGTATGACATCACCCGCTTCGGATCCGCCACCGGAAAATTCCCGTCCGACTTATGAGTTGCCCGACGATCAAAGGCCCAGCAGCGCCACGCCCACGGAGCAGCAGCTGGAAAAGGAAACTCCCACCGCACCGGCAGCGGAACATGATCCTTACGCAGCGCTGCGGATACCGATGTATTGGTTTTATATTATGAGCTACTGCGTCGCGGTGATCGGCGGGCAGATTCAGTCCACGGCCATCGATTGGGAGCTTTATCAGCGTACGCACTCGGCATTCATGCTGGGGATGCTCGGAGCAGTGCAGTTTCTGCCGATCGCGCTGCTGTCATTGCCGGCGGGGCAGGCGGCTGACACGTTTGATCGCCGGCGTATCTTGCTCATCGGGCAATTGCTGCTTGCGCTCTGGGGCGTGTGCATGGCGATCAACTCGCATTGGCTGGGCGCATCAGGACACACTCATCTTTTCACGGCGGTGGCGCTGGGGATTTTGATGTGCAATTCGATCACCCTTGCTTTCGCTCGCCCGTGCCGGGCGTCGATCCTGCCACACATCGTGCCGACCAAATTTTTCTCCAACGCGGTGACGTGGAACAGCTCCCTTTTTGAAATCGCCTGCGTGGTCGGGCCGGCGCTGGGAGGATTCATTATTCGTTTCGGCACTCCGGTGGCGTATATAGCCAATGCGGTCGCGTTGATCGGATGCTTTCTGCTGGCGTTGCCATTGCCTAAGGTAAAAGTGCGTTCGCAACAGTCAGCGAATCTAAAATCATTGCTGGCTGGCGTACGTTTTGTCTTCGCGACCGATTTGCTGCTCTCGACGATGAGCCTGGATCTTTTTGCGGTGCTATTGGGCGGGGCGGTTTATCTGCTGCCGATCTTCGCGAACGATATTCTGCATGTGGGCTCGACGGGCTTTGGCTGGTTGCGCGCTGCGCCGGCGCTGGGGGCGATGAGCATGGCCATGCTGGTCGCACACGCGCCGCCGATGAAACATGCGGGGCGAAATATGTTGATGGCGGTGGCTGGGTTTGGAGCCGCGACTTTGGTGTTTGGCTTGTCGCGAAACTATTGGCTCTCGCTGGCGATGCTCTTTTTGACTGGGGCGTTTGACAATATTTCCGTCGTTGTGCGGCATACGCTGGTGCAGTTGCTCACGCCTGACGAGATGCGCGGCCGCGTGTCGGCAGTCAATCAGGTTTTCATTGGTTCCTCTAATGAACTGGGCGGGCTTGAATCCGGCCTCACCGCGGCGTGGTGGGGCGCGACCACTTCGGTCATATTTGGCGGGATCGGCACGCTCGTGGTCGTCACCATGATCGCTCTCAAATGGCCCAGCGTGCGAAAACTGGGTCGCATGGATGATCTCGAACCCGTCAAGGTGAACTGAATGATTGCAATTCTTGTTCGTTAGCCATCAGCTTTCTGGTCGTACATTTTCAATTGACCTTTCCCGTCGCGAATCCATAATACGAACCACATGTCGTACGCTGATAACCTCCTCCGTCGCTGGTCGGCCTTATGGGTTTGTGCGGTATTGCTCATCATCCTGATGACAACGCTGCGCACAGCAGCACAGCAGAAACGACCTAATATCCTATTCATTTTCAGCGACGATCATGCTTATCAGGCGATCAGCGCTTATGGGTATGGCCTGAACCAGACGCCGAATATTGATCGCATCGCTGCTGAGGGGATGCGCTTCGATCGCTGTCTGACTACCTATTCCCTCTGCGGTCCTGCGCGCGCCTGCGTGCTCACGGGGAAATATTCGCATCTCAATGGCTTTTACAACAATTACAATTCCATCTTCAACGGCGCGCAGATGACTTTCCCCAAGCTGTTTCAGGCAGCGGGATATCAAACAGCCATCATCGGCAAATGGCACCTCGAGTCCGACCCTACGGGATTTGATTTTTGGGAAATCCTTCACGGCCAGGGCGTCTATTACAACCCGCCCATGAAGCGAAATGGCGAGGAAGTCAAAAAGAGTGGCTACGTCACCGACATCATCACCAACGATGCTCTGGATTGGCTTAAACAAGGCCGCGATCCGAACAAGCCATTTATTTTGATGGTGCAGAACAAAGCGCCCCATCGCGAGTGGGAACCGGCACTGAAGAATCTGGGGATGTATGACAACGTGACATTCCCGGAGCCGCCAACCTTGTTCGATGATTATTCTGGCCGCGGCAAGGCGGAACACGTGCAGCAGATGGAGATTGGCAAGGCGCTGACGCCATTGGATTTGAAATTAACACCACCACACGATTTGAATGCTGAGCAGCGAAAAATATGGGATGCTCATTTCGCCAGTCGCATTGCGGAATTTAATGCGTCAAAATTGACCGGCAAGGCGCTGGTCGAGTGGAAATATCAGCATTACCTGCGCGATTATCTGGCCACTATTGCTTCCGTGGACGAAAGCGCCGGGCGATTGCTCGATTATTTAAAAGAGACTGGTCTCGATAAAAATACGCTGGTTGTCTATTCCTCCGACCAGGGATTTTTCCTGGGCGAGCATGGATGGTTCGACAAGCGATGGATATTCGAGCAGTCGCTGCGTACGCCGCTCGTCATGGAATGGCCTGGCGTGATCAAGCCAGGTTCGGTCAGTACCGACATGGTGTCTAATCTGGATTATGCCGAAACATTTTTAGATGCGGCAGGCATTCCCGTGCCGGCGGAAATGCAGGGCCGCAGCATGATGCCAATTCTGCGAGGGCAGACACCTGCTGATTGGCGTCAGGAATTTTATTATCACTACTACGAGCATCCGGCAGTCCACAACGTGGCACGGCATTATGGCATCGTGACCGATCGATACAAACTCGTTTACTTCTACGAGCCGGAGTTTAATTATTGGGAATTGTTTGACCTGAAAAATGATCCCATGGAACTCAAGAGCGTTTATGGTGATCCGAAATATGCCCCGGTGCGCGAGCAGTTGCACGCGGATCTGGATAAGCTGCGCACACGATACAAAGAGCCGGCGCAGGATCCGCCTGAGAGTATGATTTCGCTACCGAAACCGAAAACTACCAAAGCCGGAGCATGAATGATTTGTTTGCTCCGATGGTAGAGACGCGAGCTCACCCAAGATGAACATGATCTCGGGCCGAGGATGGCCCGGCTCTACCGGCAATTCAAATTAATTTTAAAATCGACGGTTCAATCAGATATGCAGACAAAAAATTCCCGGCATCGTTTGGGAGAGGGATGAAGAGGAGGCTTTAAAAATTTGAGCCGTGCCTGATTCGCGAAAAAAACGATGCCGGGATTTATATCGACCGCTTAAGTCGGGCTATCTGTAAAGAGGAAGCGGTCATGGATTTTGTTGTCCTACCGATTGGTCTATATCCACTTGGTCCTGGTCACGCATTTGGCCAGGTGGCTGCGGTGAGCCTGCCATACCACCCATCATGTCGGGGTTGGACTTGGCGGCCCGATGTCGAGACCCGCTTTCCTGTCCGCCTTTTCTGCCAATGGCGGCCATGTGTTCGCGGTTCTGGCTTACGGTAACGCCACCTTTGCGACCCGCCTGGCGGGCCTCGTCGGCGGTAAATTCGTGGGCAGTCCCCTTCATATGAGCGGCTCTGCCCCCTTTGCTTGCTATTTCACGCTGTTTTTCGCGGTCCATTGAAGCGAACCCGCGATTGCTCGTTGATGCCATGAGCGATACTCCTTTCGAACAACTACTTCAAACTACTTATCTTAGTTAACTGCAACCGCTGTGCCCGGAAAATAATTTCCGATTCAACCATCGATAAAATAGAGATTAAACCGCAATCGCGAAGATCGACGTTAATTCACGCTATGACAATATTTAGCGGTGCGCAGCTTATCGCGAGGATCCGTCGCTGGCAGTGTGCGGGCTGGCCAATTCGCATTGCTGACAATCCGGCACGATGCAGGCGGCTTGGGTCTTTTGTGTGCCTTGGCTTACGCACACTCGGCGGGCCAAATAATAAGACCCCACCACGAATAGCACCGAGAGAACCTGTGCGGCAATGCTCTGCCAGGTTGGGAAAATCGCAAACCACAGATTCAGCCAATCCGGCATCTCGATGTGCCCGAGCGGCGTAGCGGCTAGCCACCCAGCCTGCTGCATTTCCTGAATTTCTTCGCCGACCATCACCACCAGCACCGCCCCCAACATAATGCCGGTGAGAACCAGCATTCGCTTATAAGGCAGCTTGTAGTGTGCGATAAATGTCAAAAACGCGACGATGGCTGTCAAAGCAAGCCCGATGAGCGTTCCCAGATAGACAATGTGCGAGCCGACCTGCAGGCGATAAGTTTGCAGGAACAACACGACTTCGAAACCTTCGCGATAGATCGAGGTAAAGCCGATCAGTGCCAGGCCCTGGAAAACCAGCCGGCGATTGCGATCCGGATCATCCACGAGGGCGCGCTTGCGGCGATTGTGCATGGTGATCCAGCCGGTCCAGTAAATCTTATGAAAGAACCAGTTCATCACCACCAGCAGCACAACGACGGCAAGCAAGCCGGTGCCGGCCTGAATAGCCAGCGCCCGCGCCGGCGTTTCGATGCTGGTAATTAACTTCACTACGATAAACCAGGTTGCGATCGTGGCCAGGAAAGAAGCGGATGCCCCCCAGGCAACGGGTTTCCAATGATCCTCTTCGGTACGCACCAGGCTTGCGGTGAGAGCTGCCAAAACGAGGATTGCTTCCAGACCTTCACGGAAAACTAGAATGCCGGTATCTAAAATTGCTGCTTCGGGGCTGATTCCCTTGGTAGTGGGATCAGGATTGCCATGTTCTTTCCACCCTTGCCAGAAGAAAGCCCCGCATACCAGCACGATGCCGACAACAACCGCAAGATGTTTAATCCATTGGACTTGCGCTTTGTCGATGGGCCTGGCGACAGCGGAGGGTGAAACGGCAACTGGCAATTCCATTTCGATACTGTAATCACCGATTATCAGATCGTCAATGAGATTGCGTCTCAGTGCTCGATTTTTTGAAAATGGGCATAAAAAATAAGCCGCGAGAATTTTCTCGCGGCTTAATCGATCGGTCGAAAGCTAATTTCATTTGGTATTCAGCGCGGTATGAATTTCATTCAGCGCGTGTGACACATGTTCAGATAAACGCGTCTGATCCATTTGCGAAGCCATGCTGCTGACTGATTCCAGCAGGGTCTGCGCCTGACGGAGCTGTTCATCAGAGGTCACTTGCGCTTCATGGCCGCGGCGGTGAGCCCCCGCTTCTCCGCCCACTTCATGGGCAGCCGACTCAATGGCGTGCATTGCTTTGGCGCGATGGCCTTTGTAATCATGATCAGCAATTCTCAACAGGTCGTAAGCCTCCTGAAGATTGCCGAGTTCCTGTGCTTTGGTCTGCGAACTCGCGTTATCTTTCGCCAGCGCGAAGCTAGCCACGAATCCCAAAACCGCCAAGAACGCCAGAGGACGGAAATAGATTGCACGAACCTGCATAGATTTGCTCCCTAAGAAAATGCGTTTACTGCGTACCGGTATATTAATATCGCTGTAGCGTGTCAATTATTTTCAATAATTCAGAGTGCAGCTTGACGCTAACGCGAGCGGATTGAATAATCGGCTGTTCTTGCCGTTTGCCCCCATCGTCTAGTGGCCTAGGATGCCACCCTCTCACGGTGGAGACAGGGGTTCGACTCCCCTTGGGGGTATACGTAAGTCATTGTCAGATAACGACTTATGATGACTTTGGCCGTAAGTATCTGACTTCTCTGGAGCTTCGAGCCAGCTGCGAAAGGATCTGTTCCTTCCTGCGATGCTCAAATCAGCGCGCGCAGCGGGCCCGGGAAGAGGCCCGGGAAGGCCGCCTGGAGCGAGAGGCGCTTACCAGACAAGCGCGACCCTCCGACCAAAACTGGTGAGACAGCTCCTTGAGGCACCTCGTCGCGGAACTCCAAAGGCCATCGCGACGCTTAAGCTGGAGAAAGAACTCAATCTGACCGACGAGGATCGTCACATTACCAGCGCCGGGATCCCGCGATGGCGACACGCGCTGCTCAACTTGGTTGCGAATCTGCGCGCGCGTGAATTGATGGTAGCCCACGACTCGGAGAACGCCGATTACTGGGCCCTGACGACTTCCGGCATCAAGTGGGCTCGCGCGCAAATCAAATGAGGAAAGCGGCGATCACGCCGCTTCAGCCGCGTCCCCAGTAGCGAGTTTTCACCCGTACGGGCGGAGGAGCGTGGCGATGAGTCTGCAAATCTCCACCGGGACGTTCTTCCACTGGACTCTCCGTTGAGACCTGCTGCGATTGGGAGTGGGGTGTGCGCCTGATTTTGCGCCACCCCGCTTACTTTTTTTCGATTTTCCATTGGAATTCGTTGGCTGTTCGACTCCCCTTGGCGCTGATAGAGTAACGTTTGTGGGGAAAATGTTATATCAATCTCTATTCATAGCAGTTCCACGCGCAGGTCGCCGGGAAGGGTGGCGAGGACGGAGGTGGATTGTTTTTTGGTGTAGATAATTGGCTTGGCACCAGTTGGCGCGGCTGCGAGTGAGGCGAGGGATTTAGTAGATATGCCGAAAGGAACACCGCCGTTGCTGGTAGTTACGTTGTCCAGTTTGGCAGTGTCAATGGAAGCGGCAGCGATGATAGTGTTGGAGAAGACAGAAGAGCCCTTGGAGGTAAATTTGACGAGAGAAGCGTTGGCCGTGAAGGCCGATGCGTCGGTGGGGAGCGTGGTCGTAACGGCAGGGACGCCGATCAGGAATTTGGAATTGCTTGCGCCGCCGACGGTGATGGAGTTGATGCTGGCGGTCGAAGAGACAGTGGAGTTGGTGGCGGCTTTGGCGACGGTGAGGGTTTTGAGAGCGTAGCCTTTAGCGGAGCCGGTGAAGTTCAGCGTTGCGCCGGCGAGATTGCCGCCGATTTTCGCAGTACTCAGA
Organism: Tepidisphaeraceae bacterium; assembly: GCA_036490535.1. Taxonomy (GTDB): domain Bacteria; phylum Planctomycetota; class Phycisphaerae; order Tepidisphaerales; family Tepidisphaeraceae; genus DASXDR01. The sequence goes on from DASXDR010000131.1 coordinate 15,958, forward strand.
GAGAAGGCGGTGATCGCGCCGTCGAAATCGCCTTTGGTTTGCAATGTTGTTGCGGAGCCCGCGATGGCGCTGGTCCAGGTGGAAGCGACGGAGTTAGCAGAAATCGTGCCGACGGAGCCAGCGGCGGTGAGCGAGCCTCCGGTAATATTGCCGGTGATTTTTTCACTCTTAAGGTCGAGGCCGGCGGCGGTGAGATTTACCTCGGGATCGAAATTGCCTTTGACAGTAATTGTTCCAATGGAAGGAGCGGTGATCGCGTCGGCGTTGAAAGCGCCGGCGGTCCAGGTGAGGGCGGTGAGAGATTTAATCGCGGCGGCATCGGTGAGGGTGAGATCGTGGACGGTGCCCAGCCTGATGATGGTCGCAACGCCAGGGCCTTCGATATCGATGGCGGATTTGGTGAGCGTTTCATCGCCGAGAGTGAGCGAGCCGAGCGTGCCTGTGATAGTGAAGGTCACGGCGAAATTGGCATCGGGGGCGTTGAACGATTTGAGGGAGCCATTGATGGTGACGGAACCGAGCGTGGCCGAGCCGCCCGCGACTTTAACAGTGAGCGAGGATTGGGCGGTGGTGCCCGAGAGGACCATGGAGATCGGGTCGGCATTCCCGCCGGAGAGGAAAGAGAGCACGCCCGTACCGCTGGAGAGAGTGATGATTACAACTTTGCCCGACGAATCGGTGTAGGTGGCTTTGGTTTTGCCTCCGAAATCGATGGTGCGGGCGATGGCGGGGATGGTGGTGCTGGCCTGCGCGGAAGCGGGAACTGATTGTTGATTGCCGGCGTTGTCGGAGGCCAAACTGTAGAACGAATAAGAATGGCCCGGCGTACCGATGAACTGGGTGCTGGTAGCGGTGGTGTTGGCCAGGAAGGGCGTATAAGCGCCGCCGTCTTCGGAGACGTATATGCTGTAGCCGGCAATGCCCGAGCCGTTGGCATCGTCGAAGCCGGTCCAGGTGAGATTGAAATACGTTGAGGTGGCCGTTGCGGGGAGCGCGGTAATCGTGCTGCTGGGGGCGACGGCATCAATCGTGTTGGTGATGGTGGAAGTCGGGATGGCAGCATTGTTATCGAAAACAATACTGGCCTGCGCGGAGATGGTCGCGCCGGTGGCCAGGGTCGAGAGGGGGCCGACGGTGTAGTTCACAAAGCCTTCACCCTCAGGCGAGGTCACATCCGGCGGCAGGAATCCCAGCGTCGGATCGCTGGGCACATCGCCGGTGGAGTCATCAATCGTGGTAAAGGTCCACGTCGCAATGCCGGTAGCGGCATCGAAACTCGCGGCAATCTTGAGCGACAAGGTGCTGCTGAGTATCAATGTCGTCGCATAATTTTGCACGCCCGCTGGAACGGTAATGGTGGTGGTGCCGAAGCCGATGTTGCCGAGTTGGAAAGTGGACCAATCCAGGTTGCTGCTGATTTGCTCGGTGATGGTGACGACGGCGGCAGGCGCGCTGGCGGTGGCGTCGTTGGTAAAGGTGATCTGGTAGGGTAGAACCGCGCTGGCGGGGATAAACCCGGCAGCGCCGTAGCCGCTAGGGCCAGTGATGTCATTGGGATCAGTGGAACTTCGGCTCTCGGTCTGCTGGCGCTGATCCTTATTGGCCTGCGTCAAGTAGATTTCAAGCGTGTCAATTGATTCGTTTTCGAGATTTTGTCCGTTGGCGGCATAAAACGCAGCGAGTTGTTGGCCGGTTGAGGTCCGCGCCAGGGCTGCAAGCACCTTTTGTTTGGTGATGCCCTGGTCCTGAACACCGTAAACGAACAAGTTGTTAATTCTGTCCAGCGTGCGGTCGAAGAGCTTCTGGCCTTCGGATTGGTGGGTGAAGGCGTAGGCCGTCCCGGCCACGGCAAGCACCGGGGCAGTAGACAACCCCTCAGCTAATTCGCCGGCTCCCTCGAGAAGTTTGGCGCCTGCCTGGGCAAATGTGGATGCGTTTTTGCCCACAACAGCGAGGAAGGTGGTAACCGCCGGTGCATTTTGCTGGACGAAATTCTCGGCTTCGCCGAAAACGACGGGGATAGGCCCCTGCTCGATAAGCTCGCCGGCCTCGTTGAAAATGGTTCCGGTGTTGGCTTCGAGCTGGGAAACGAAGGGTTCGGCTTCGGAGACGGCCGTCTCGGGAATGGACGCAACCGTTTCTGCCACATTGGTCACAACCACTTCCGCGTCGGCGGCCTTGGCGGCGAGGAAGTTGGTGATGGAGTTCGAGAATGATCGTTGAAACGCCCGGCTGGTCAGCGAGGTGGACAGCGCCTGCTGAGTCGCGTTTAGCAGAACGTGGCCCGAGGGATCGATGTTGTTGATGGGATCATTGTCGGCGTAGCGGTAAAGATTGATATCTCCCCCGCCGATGCCGAGCGAGTCGCGCTGGGTAAATCGGCCGGTGGTGGAGTCATAAAGCCGCGCCTGCGTGAGATAATCACCCGCGCCAATGCTGCGGACGCCCGCGATGCCGTCGAATGTGAAGGAGTTGGCGGTGGTCCCCGTGCTTGTCAGGGTCTGGCCGAACGGCAGATAGGTATAGGCGTCGAGGACCGCGCCAGTAGGTCCCGTGAGAGCGGCGACGTTGCCGTCGGCGTCGAAGCTGTAGTAGTCCGGGGTAGCGGAGGCGACGGATTCACCGACCATTCCATCGCCGTAGATGTACTGAGCCTCGGCCGCGCCGGCGGTGGAGAATTGCCCGACCAGACCGTTAATGCGGGTGGGGTCAACCAGCAGATCGCTGGTCATGCCATTGACGGTTTCGGCGATGCAGTTTCCCAGCGCGTCGTAGGTGAACGTGGTGGTGCCCGAGGGGCCGACGATGCTCGTCAACTGTTGCGCCACGTTGTAGGTGAACGTGGTAGTGCCGGAACTATTTGTGCTGGAGACCAGGTTGCCGTCGGCGTCATAGAGATACGTTGTTCCGCCGGCGCTGGTGTACTGATTGAGATCATTGGTGCTATAAGCCGTCGTGCCGCTGGAATCAGTGGAATTGATGCGATTCCCGGCGGCGTCATAGGTCCAGGTCTCGGAAGTGCCATCAGGGAGAGCAGCGGCGATCAATTGGCCGTCCGCGTCGTAGGTGTAGCTGGTAGTGCCAGCGAGGCTGACCATGGAGGTGATGCGGCCATTGACGTCGTAGGTGTAAGCGAAGCTGGACAGAACCGCGCCGTTGGCTGCGTAATTGACGACAGAATTGAGCCGAGCGTCGCTGTCATAGCCGTCAAGGGTGTATGTGCCGTTGCCCAGGTCTGTGCGAGTCAGTCGGCCCGAAAGGTCATAGGTGTATGCCGCCTCCATCGCGCCCGATGCGCTGGAAACCAGGTCGAGTTGGCCCTGGGCGTTGTAGGCATAGCCTTGAGTGAAACCAGTCTGATCAACCGTGCTAATGAGCTGGCCGTTGCTGTTGTAGGTGTAGGTCAGGGATAGCCCGCTGGGGTACGCGACCTCGGTGAGGCGATCGGCGACGTCGTACGTGAAGGTATCGGTGCCGGCAGCGTTGGTGGCGGCAATGATATTGCCGTGGGCGTCGTAAGTGTAGGACGCGCTTGTTCCATCCGAAAAAGTCTGACTGACAAGCTGCCCGGCGGCGTTGTAGATGTTGTTCACAACCCGACCGGCGGCGGAGGTGCTGGAGGCAAGCAAGCCCTGGGCGGTGTAGGTGAGCGTAGTGGTCGCGCCGGCGGCATCCTTGTTGGTGAGCAGGTTGCCGTTGGCGTCATAGGTAAAGGTGGTTAGGTTTCCGTCGGGGTCAGTCGCGGAGATGAGATTGTGGTTGGCGTCGTATACGAGGGAGATGGCAGCGCCGCTGGGCGTGACGACTGCGGTGACGTCGCCGGCGGCGTCGGTGGTGAATCCGGTGGAGAGGCCGGCGGCGTTGGTGGAAATCGCCGGCACGACTGACGTGCCGGTAGAGACGCTGGCGTAGTCTCCGGTCGGGTCTTCCACCGAAGCGAGGCTGCCGTCGGCACCCAGGTCGAAGACGGAGGCGCGGCCGAGCGCGTCGGTAATGGTCTCGTTGCCCACGTCGTCGAAGGCGATGGTCAGTGCTCCAACGCCACCAGCGCCCGACTCGCCGTCGATGCGGCCGAAGCTGTCGTAAGAGTAAGTCTGCGTAGTTCCGTCGGGCAGCGTGATCAGCGTGACCTCATGGCTGGAGGGATTGGTGTAGGAAAAGGTTGTGGTGCCGGCGGAGTTGGCGATGGAAGTCAGGTTACCATCATCGTCGTACCCGAAGGTCGTGATACGGTCCTGTGCATCGGTGATCTGCGTGACCATTCCAGTGGTCGTTCGCTGGAGCGTGATGACGCCGCCAAACGCATCGGTCAGTTGAGTGACATAGCCGTTGGTCACAACGGCGGTGGTCTTGTTGCCGTCGGCATCGTAGAAGCTATTAAGCGAGCCGTCGGCATTGAAGACCGTTTTGGCACCCGTTGCTTCGGTCAGCGTATACGTGCCGTTGGTGTTCTGCACCAGCACCCCGGCGTCGGTCGGCGCATCTTCGTTAATGAATGACCCATCGGGCTGCAATAGAAAATAGCGGTAGGCGTTATTGGCGCCGACGGCCGCGTCGCCGTCGCTGTCCAACGTCAGCGAAATGTCGTACGGATCGCTCTGGCCGTAGCCGAAGCTCGTGAGCGTGTCGCGTTGGTTGATGGCGCCGAAATCGCCGGCGATCCGCAAAATCTGGGTGAAGTATTGCGCTACGTCATCCGTGCGATAGCCTTGGTCGCCCAGTTGATTGGCGACCGCGCTCAGTTCCTGCTGATAAGTGGAAACTGTTGTGCCCACGAGCTGTTCGAAATTGCCATAGGTGGTATCCCAGGCCGCCTGACTTTGATCGTCGGGCTTCAAAGCCGCCTTTTCAGCGTCCCAGTCAACGGTCTGGGAAGAATTAAGGAGAAAAGCATCGAGATCGCTGACTGTGTGGGCGGGATCGTTATTGTCCTGCTGATAGGTGATCTGCATCGACCCACTCTGGCCGGGTTCGAGCACGCCGGCGGGGCCGGACGGACTGACGCCGATCACATCAATTGTGCCGTCAGTGAATGTCGTCATGTCGGAAAGCTGAAACTCGGCGTTGGTTCCTTCTATTTCAAAGAGCGGGGCATCCACTTCGCTGCCGCCGATGTTTTCGTATGTCAGCGTCGCCACCGCGGTCCCGCCCACGCGGATGTAAGCCGGCGCGCTGAATTGAAATTCGATCTGCCCGGGTAATTGCGCGGCGCTGGCTGTGCTGCTTTCATCAAGCGCGTTAATTGTAAATGCCATCGGCAAGGTGGCGCTTGTGCCGTTTGGCTGGAGAGTTTGCAGATCATAGGTGCCGGCAGAGGCGCTGGTGAGCGTGAAGGTGGCGTAGAGGGTTTGCGCATTTACAAACGTAACGCTAGAGGCGGTGATGCTGGTAGTTCCGTGCACCAGATTAACAACCGTGCTGGGAGTAAATCCGTTTCCCTGCACGGTAAGAGTGGTTTGAAAAACCGCCACCGCTGCTGTGGGGGACACGCTGGCAGCACCATAGGGAAGAAGGTTGGCGGTGACGCTGAATATTTCTGAGCCGGCTATGTCAGGCCTGCCGTCCACTAGAATGTAATATGTGCCGGCCACGGGCGCGCTGATCAGCAGCGTGGCGGCGGTCTGATTGGGATTCGTCGCGGCGGACACGTAGCTGCTGGAAGTGGGAATCGCATTTTGGCCGATATATAGCTCAGCCTCCAAAGCACTAGCGAAGGTTGCGGAGATCTCTACTGCCTGACCTGATTGAAGGCTAAGCGCGTAAACCAGCTGCTGCGAAGCCGTCAGCGTGCCGTTTGCGGTCTGCCCCAGCGTGAGCGATGGAACAGCTTCTGTTGTCGCGGAGGAGAAACCTGTGTTATTGGCGTAGCTGGTTTCACCCAGCTTCTGGTTGCTATCGACGACAACGATCACGTAATAAGTGCCGGGCAAAAGAGCAGGTGTGTTCGCCGTAAGTGTGCCAATGTAGGAGCCTCCCGCGGCGATTGCGGTACTTTTCGTCACGCGACCCAGCAAAACGTCATCGCTGCTTAACGCGGTATCAGTGGAAAGAAAAACCGAATCCTGCCAACTGCCTGACGTCGCATCGGCGCCGCTGTTGGTGACGGCCCAGGTGATTGTCTGGGACGAACCCGCCACGAATGAAGTTGGTGCGGTAACAGAAGTGATATCCAGGTCCGACGAGCTGCCAGTACTGCCACCAGTTCCTCCAGTGCCACCTGTTCCGCCAGTGCCGCCTGAACCACTGGTACTCCCGGGTATGGTGATCCCGCCTGGATTGCTGCCGCCCGTCGCGCTGAAGGCGGTGCCGTTGAGAACAATTTGCGAAGCGCTAACGGCGGGTGTGAAATAAGGCGCCGTGCCGGCGGTAGATGCGAAGCTGCCCGTGGCGGGATTAGCGAAAGTAGCGACGGTGTACGCCCCGCCGCTGGTTAGCAAACCATTGACGTAATCAGCGGTGAGATTTCCCGCCAGCGCGGTATTGCCCGTGACGGTAAACGTCGGCGCGGCCGCTGCGCCGGGATTGGCAGCCACCTCAAAATCGAGGGTCGGCGTGGGGGGATTAGCGCCGGATTGCGCGGCAGCCTGCGTGTAATCGCCGTTGACGATAAATGTTCCGCCGATGCTGAGCGTACCGTTGTTGGTGAGATTTCCCGTTGTCGCAACACTGTCGCCGCTGAGGACCGACCATGATCCTGTGATGCTGCTGACACTATTGAGTGCGGGAAATGAGCTGCCCGCATTCATGATCACCGTTCCGGCGATGCCCGATAGCGATGGCGAAGTATCCACATCCACAGTCGCGCCGGCGTTAAGCTGAAATGTGCTGCCAGCGGGAAGGCTCGAATAATCGGGGAACAGGCCAGGGGAATAGTCGTACTGGTTGCTAATCCAGGGCAGATCGGTCGTGCCAGGCCCGAAGATCAGCGTGCCGGTGTTGCCGATTTCCGTACCGGTCATATCAAAGGTGTTGCCAACGCCGGGGCTCATAACAAAGATGCCGGCGTTCTGCACGTAGCCGTTATTGCCTTGGCGGAAAATTCCGGTGCTTGTGCCGGAGAGCAACACTCCGCCCGCTGCATTGAGGAAGCCTGCGCTGGACACGATAACACCACTGCCCAGGGTGACGGTGCCCTGATTGAGCAACGCGCCTAGATCGCCGGAGTCAAAAGCGATATTTCCTTCATTGATCAAATTGGTGTGATCATAAAATCCACCGCCGTCAACGATGAATTGTCCCGTTGTGAAATTGAGGGTGGCCGGCTGGGATGTATCCTGACCATAGCCACTGTCGGGGCCCTCGAGATAGTCGCCAGTTAATTCAAAAGTCCCACCGCCGCTGATGCTGAGATTGCCCTGAACGGAGATTCCGCTGCCGTTGTTGGTTCCACCGAGGGCAAAGGTGGCGCCGGGGGCAGCGACAATCCCGTTATCGGGAATGGTGAACTCAAAACTATCTCCGCCGCTGAACACATTGAGCGTACCGCTTTCGACATCGAAAGTTCCGCCTTCGTTGGCGAAGCCGATGCCGCCTGTGCCGACCAGGCTGGTTCCTGTGCCGCCGGTCTTTTCGATTTTCCCCTTATTGGTGAACGAAGTATTTCCTCCGACATTCGTAACACCCGCATCGGTTTCAAAGTCGATGGTGCCGGCGGTGTCGTTGAGAAAATTTTCCCCACCTCCCACGCCGAGGTCGCCCGTGCCGGTGACTTTGACCATCCCCTGGTTGTCGAGTGCCTGCGGCGGATGCTGGGCGCTGCCTACAAAATCCAGCTCGCCGGCGTTGATGATCTGTGCATCCCCACCGTACAGGTCAAAGTTGAATCCCGCGACCTGCGCCATTCCGGCGGCAAAATTGAGCTTCGCGGTCGGCGTAGAATCGCCTGAGCCTTGATTCTCGTTGTACATCGCGCCGGAATTGAATAGCACCGTGCCCCCGCCCGTTCCGGTGATGTTGCCCGCCGCCTCGATGCCACTGGCAGCTGCGTCGTTACCGAATTCCAATTCGGCGCCCGGTAGTACATCAAATCCTGAGCCACCCGCCAGCGTGTCATTACCCTGGATGGTTATCGTGCCGCTTTTGACCGTGAAGGACCCGCCCTCATTGTTAAAATTGAAATTGCCGAAGATGCTGTCACCGGTACCGCCGGTCTTCTCGATCAATCCCTCGTTGGTCACGGTGAAATTACCGCCGTTGCCATCATCGATGTAAGTGGCGCCGGCGTCGCTGGTGAAATCGATGATGCCGGTGGTGTCGTTGAGAAAAGCGGTCTGATCGCCGAAACCAAGATTGCCAGCTCCACTGACGATGATCGATCCGGTGTTGTCCAGATCCATGGCTGCATGGGCGCTATCGCCGACGAATTGCAGATAGCCGGCATTCACCAGGTGCGGATTATTCCCCCGAAAGCTCGTTCCCGCTTCGACGTCGGCGAATCCTGCAGCAAAATTAATGCTGGCCGTCGTTAGTGTGCTTCCGCCGATGGCGGGATTCCCTGGAGAGACCGTGCCATTGACGAAATTCAAATTTCCCGCACCGCTACCAGTGATGTTGCCGCTGAAATCATAATTACCCGTATAAGTCCCCTGCGAATCATCAAGGTTCACCGCTGCACCGCTGGACGCGGCAAATGTTGTGTTCTGAAAATAACTGCTATCTGCCAGCACCAGTGTCCCTGAGGCAGACGAGACTGTTCCGCCCAGATCCTCAAATAATCCACCGTTGGTCACGATGGACGAGCCTGCTCCCGCGCTTTTTTCGAAGACCCCGCTGTTAAGAATGGTTCCACCGCTGGTGGTCGTATCGTCGGCGAGCTGGATAGTCCCAGCTGCGTTATTAGTGAGCGTTCCGGAAGCCAGGCTGACACCGTCGGTCAATGTGATCGTGCCGCTGTTGGTGACAACACAATGGTTGAGTGGACTACCACCCGCGAGGTTCAATTGCCCGTTGTTGGTGAAATATCCCTCATAAAGCACGGAGGTAACGGTGGTGGTTCCCGTAAGCACGATCGGCGTGGCACTCGGGCCGCCGTCTAACGCGCCGGCGTCAGTGAGGGTTCCTGATATCGTCCCGCCGTTCTGGAAGGACAGACCGCCACCGCTCATGATATTGATCGTGCTGCCGGTGGCGGCGATGGTATTACCGCCCTCTCCATCCGTGACCGACACCGTAAATGCCCCAATGCTGACGTCATCGCTTGCGCGCGGGACCTGCACGGGATTCCAGTTGTTCGCGTCGTTCCAATTATTGTCCGGCCCTAGGCCCGTCCAGACGACAGAGGAAAGCATGCAGCGCGCTTCGAGCATTTCCACGGAAACCGGTGTCTTACGCGCGGCCGTTCGCAACCGTTTGCGTGCCCGCGCTCGGCGCAGATCTCGAACATTTGTCGCATTGAAGGAGATTTGACTGCTCATTACTCATTCTCCATGGATTGCTTATAAAAATGATCAGGCCGAAAGCGCGCTGGCGGGACATTTTGGGCCCTCGCCTGTTCATCCGCCCCGACCTGGATGCACGCATTATCCACTATACAGTGGTTTTAAAGAAGAATTCCTTACAATACCGTATTTATACGGTGCCAAAAAAATTACCAAAGTGATCTTGAACGGGCCCTCAATTGCGTGCCTACGGTGGTGATCACTGCCGATCATGACGAATTCGTTGCCAACCTTCTTCGTGTAATGCACCCGCTGATGCGCGCAAAAGTATCCGCCTATAACGAAGCGGATACAGGCCGTAAGCGCTTCGCGTTCGTCGTGCATCCGCGCCATGTCATTTCCGATGCCATGATTCAAACCTGGGTTGAGCATGCGCACGAAAATCCGCTCCTTCGGCATGCGCAGCTAAATCCCCGTGATTTCTCCGTGCACAAAATTACGGATTTTATTTCCCAAAACCGGCTCCGCCAAACAACCTTGTGCCGCCAAATCTATCGAAAATTCGGCGGCGAATATCAGATCGCCCTGATGTTGCCCACCGCAGACGGCGCTGCTGTCGCACTGGTCTTCAACCGCGCTTACGATTTCGATGAGCGAGATCGCCAGTTGCTCGCTCTGCTTCAACCGATCGTGGCCGCCCTCTATGCCCGCATTCAGACCATAACCAACCTGCAGTCCGCAGATCATTCGCAGACCTCTGCCAAATCTCGCCAGAGCATCCGTCGCGAATTAAAGAAAATCCGTCTCTCGCGGCGTGAAATAGAAGTACTGCCCCTTCTACTACAGGGGTAAACCTAATAAACAGATCGCGGCCGATCTGCAACTCTCTGTTAGAACAATTGAAAAATATGTCGAACAATTGCTTCAAAAATCGAAGGTCACCTCGCGCGCCGAGGCCTGCACTAAATATCCGTTCTTCTCATAAAATCTGAAATAAGTCTCCAGCCAGCGATTCCATTTATAGAACATTCGTAATGCACTCAGAACTCGCCAAACTATCTGATTGAAAAATTCTATCGGTAAGGCCGAATCAGTGTGGCAATGAGTTTTCGGATTTCCGGCGGCAGTTTTTTCCACTCGGGCCGACGTTGAGATTTCCCGCAATGGCCCTTGGGCGGAGCCGGGATGCGAAGTGCGCCTGATTTTGCGCCGCCCCTTGGCACTTTCTTCGACTTTCTAGTGGAATTCGCGGAATATTCGACTCCCCTTGGGGGTATAAAATGGCGTTTTGCGTTGATAATGGAGATATTTTAGCCTAAAACAGATGAGAAGAGCGATTTTTTGGCTAGAGTTTTAGCCAACAAAAGCAGAGAACGAGCGGATCTTTCGGGGATATGCTCGAAATGGCATTAGTCCACCTAATACGAACAGGAAACTAGTGAACACAGTTCTACTAGTTTACGAACTGTAACAGTCCCACGTCCACCATAGATTCCACAGCCTGTCGCCTTATTTCTCGCCAAAAGCATCGTGGAGAGGCTTAATACTTTCCCATCAGGGCCATCGGCCAATGTTTGCTGACCGCCTGCAAGGCGAAGTTCAATCTCTTGATATTTTCTTGATACTCCACAAGCCACTTCTGACACCGTTTTGATATTCAAAGTGGTAATCATTCATGAGCGAAAGGAATGCTCATGGATATGGTTTACCTCGCAATCACTTTCGGATTTTTTGCCCTGAGTTGGGCATTCATGCGGCTTTGTTCGTCGCTGGGACGTGGGCGATGAGCTGGCTCTATCTTAATGCCGGGATCATTTCGGTGGCACTGCTGGTGTATCTGACGGTGGCGCTGCTCTGGCCGGAGAAATTCTGATGATAGCCCTGCTCTGTCAATTGCGGCAAAAAATTGGGCCAGCTTCCGATCAGCAAGCTCGGGCTTTAGCGATGAAGCAGCAGAATCAATTGTGGCGCGCTTGCCAGGCGATTCGGCAGCGCGATCTTGATCTGGCGGAGAGGTTGCTGCGGACTCGCCCTACGTCGCTTCCGCCTAATGCTACCTATTGGAATCTAATGGGGCTGCTTGCTGAGGCGCAAGGAGATTGGAACACGGCGCGGCGGCACTGGCAGCGGGCGCTGCGGACCAATCGGCATCATTCGCCAGCGGAGCGGAATCTTCGACGATATTTCGAATTCTACGAATGGGGTTGGTCGGAATATCTGCCAGCCTTCGGGGATGAAATTGAATACGGGATTTTAAGAAACAAGGAGTTGTCATCGTGAATACTGATGCGGTGGTGCAAATTCTGTTCTTTACATGCGTGCTGGTGCTTATGGCGTTGCCGCTGGGAAAATATATGGCGCGGGTATACGAGGGCCGGAAAATTCCGGGTCTGGATTTTCTGTTTGGTCCTAACGAGCGATTGATCTATCGCCTCAGCGGCGTCCGAGACAAAAAAGAGATGGATTGGAAAACATACGCCGTCGCGGTGCTGCTTTTTAATCTGTTGGGGGTGTTGGTCGTGTATGGATTGCAACGGGTACAAGGCGTACTGCCGCTGAATCCGCAGCGTATCGCAGCGGTAACGCCTGATCTGTCATTCAATACCGCCACCAGCTTTGCTACGAATACCAATTGGCAAAGTTATAGCGGAGAGAGCACATTAAGTTATTTCACGCAGGCGTTGGGGCTGACGGTGCAGAATTTCGTCTCGGCGGCCACGGGCATGGCGGTGCTCGTAGCGCTGATTCGCGGCTTGGTGCGTAAACAGGTTAGCAACATTGGAAATTTCTGGGTCGATCTGGTTCGCAGCACGCTTTACATTCTTATTCCATTATCGCTTGTCGTGGCAATTGCGCTGGTATCGCAGGGCGTGGTGCAGACATGGGCACCCTATAAAACGGTATCGCTTCTAGAACCGCTGGCGGGGCCGGACGGAAAAATGGTGACAGAGCAAACGCTGGCACTGGGCCCGGCGGCGAGCCAGATTGCGATCAAGCAGCTCGGCACGAATGGCGGCGGGTTTTTCGGAGTGAACTCCGCGCATCCCTTCGAGAACCCGTCGCCGCTAAGCAATTTTATCGAGCTGCTTAGCATCCTGCTGATCCCCGCATCGCTCTGCAGCACATTTGGGAAAATGGTCGGTGATATGCGGCAGGGATGGGCGGTGCTGGCGGCGATGTTCGTGATCTTTTTGCCGCTGGCGTTCGCGGATGTGTATGCAGAGCAGGCCGGTAATCCTGAACTGACCGCACTGGGGGTGGATCAGCAGGCATCGCAGACTCAAAGCGGCGGAAATATGGAAGGCAAGGAGGTGCGGCTGGGAGCGGCCAGCTCCGCGTTGTGGGCAACCGCGACAACGGCGGCGAGCAATGGCTCGGTGAACTCTATGCATGATTCGTTTACGCCGGTGGGCGGACTCATACCCATGTGGATGATCCAACTGGGCGAAGTGGTTTTCGGCGGCGTGGGGTCGGGGCTGTATGGGATGCTGGTGTTTGCAATTATCGCGGTATTTGTAGCGGGCCTGATGGTGGGCAGGACGCCGGAATATTTAGGGAAAAAGATCGAAGCGTTTGAGATGAAGATGGCGTCGGTAGTGATTTTGATTCCGCCGGCGCTAGTGAAAATCGGCGCTGCCATCGCGGTGAGCACGGCTGTCGGGGCGAGCGCCACCAGCAATCCCGGGCCACACGGGTTTAGCCAGATTCTCTACTGGGCCAGCTCGACCGGGAATAACAACGGATCGGCGTTCGCGGGGCTTGGTACCAACACGGTTTTCTTCAACATTCTCGGTGGTTTGCTGATGCTTTTTAGCCGGTATTGGCTGATTGTGCCGGTGCTGGCGATTGCCGGTTCGCTGGCAGGGAAAAAACTGGTGCCCGCCAGTTCCGGGACCATGCCGACGCATACGCCGTTGTTTGTGGTGCTGCTCGTCGGAACAGTCGTCCTGGTCGGGGCGCTGGCGTTTATTCCATCGCTGGCTCTGGGGCCAATCGTTGAACAACTGCTTATTAAATGAGAAACAATATGGCGACGCAAAAACGAAAACTTTTCGATGGTCCCATCGTAAAGCAGGCGATCATTGATTCATTTATAAAGCTTAATCCCCGGCATCAGGTGCGGAATCCGGTGATGTTCGTGGTATTCGTCGGGGCAATCCTGACGACGCTGCTGATCGCGGTCGGCGAAGCGGGAATATCCAAGGGATTCATAAGCGGCGTATCGCTATGGCTCTGGTTCACCGTTTTGTTCGCCAATTTCGCTGAGGCGATGGCCGAGGGAAGAGGCAAGGCGCAGGCGGATACTTTGCGAAGAGCGCGGCGTGATACACCAGCAAAGAAACTTGCTGATAACTGGACAAATCGGTGCGTTTCCAAAGTGGATCGGGGCGAGGACGCCCCGGCTCAACTGCGAATGCGAGCCGCTAATGTCTCCGCTGCAGTCTTGCGCAAAGGCGATATCGTGCTCGTGGAAGCGGGAGACTTTATTCCCGTCGATGGCGAAGCGATTGAAGGCGTCGCCAGCGTGGATGAATCGGCGATCACGGGCGAATCCGCGCCCGTCATTCGCGAATCAGGCGGAGATCGCTCCAGCGTTACCGGCGGCACGCGCGTGCTTTCGGACTGGCTCGTAGTACGCATCACGGTGAATCCCGGCGAGACATTTCTGGATCGCATGATCGCCATGGTCGAAGGGGCCAAGCGGCAGAAGACGCCTAACGAAATTGCCCTGAACATTCTGCTCGCTGGATTCACGATTATCTTTCTGATGACTACGGTGACGCTACTACCGTTTTCGCTCTACAGCGTGAAGGCGGCGGGGCACGGGATTCCAATTACCGTGACTGTGCTGGCGGCACTGCTGGTGTGTCTGATTCCCACGACCATCGGCGGGCTGCTCTCGGCCATCGGCATTGCGGGGATGGATCGGATGATCCAAGCCAATGTGATCGCCATGAGCGGGCGGGCAGTCGAGGCTGCAGGCGATGTCGATGTGCTGCTTCTGGATAAGACCGGGACGATTACGCTGGGCAATCGCCAGGCGGTAGCGTTCTATCCATCTGCCGGTTGGACGGGCGAACAAGTGGCCGACGCCGCCCAACTTTCTAGCCTCGCGGATGAGACGCCGGAAGGACGCAGCATTGTCGTATTGGCGAAAGAAAAATATGGCATTCGCGAGCGGCAGATTCATGAGCTCAATGCCCAATTTGTTCCCTTCACCGCACAAACGCGGATGTCCGGCGTGAATCTGGACGGTGCAGTTGGACAATGGGCGCACAAGGAAATTCGCAAAGGCGCTGCCGACGCGATTGACCAATACGTCCGGGGCAACGGCGGTAATTTTCCCACGGCTGCACGAGCCACAGTCGATGAAATCAGCAAGAAGGGCGGCACGCCGCTGGCCGTCGCCAGCGGAAGCGATCTGCTCGGCGTTATTGAGCTGAAGGATATCGTCAAGGGAGGAATCAAGGAGCGATTCGCCGACCTCCGCCAGATGGGAATCAAGACGGTCATGATCACCGGCGACAATCCGCTCACTGCCGCCGCCATCGCTGCCGAGGCGGGGGTGGATGATTTTCTCGCCCAGGCGACCCCGGAAACGAAATTGAAATTGATCCGCGATTACCAGGCAGGTGGTCGATTGGTCGCCATGACCGGCGATGGAACCAACGATGCCCCGGCGCTCGCCCAGGCCGACGTGGCGGTCGCGATGAACACCGGTACGCAGGCAGCCAAAGAAGCCGGCAATATGGTCGATCTCGATTCCAACCCGACCAAATTGATCGAGATCGTCGAAACGGGAAAGCAATTGCTGATGACGCGCGGAGCACTAACCACCTTCAGCATCGCTAACGACGTAAGCAAATATTTCGCAATCATCCCGGCGGCGTTTGCATCAACTTACCCGGTACTGGACCGGCTTAATATCATGCGCCTCCACACGCCCAGCAGCGCGATCCTGTCGGCGGTTATTTTTAATGCCGTAGTAATCATCTTTCTGATTCCGTTGGCCCTGCGTGGCGTGGCGTATAAACCCGTCCCTGCTGCACTTTTACTGCGGCGAAATCTTTTAATTTATGGCCTGGGCGGCCTGATTGTTCCATTTATCGGGATCAAAGTAATCGACCTGATGCTGGTCGCCCTCCATTTGGCTTAAACCGGAGCTTTATCATGCGCTCGCAAATTCGCCCGACAATTACAGTGTTCCTTTTAGTCACTATCATCACTGGCTTGATTTATCCGGCCCTCGTCACGATCATCGCCCAGGCCGCGTTTCCGAAACAAGCCTCGGGAAGCGTGATAATTGAAAACGGCAAAGCAGTCGGCTCGACGTTGATCGGCCAGCCGTTTAGCGATCGGAAATATTTCTGGTCTCGGCCTTCTGCTACATCGCCTGTTCCGTATGCGGCGGACAATGGCAGTGGATCGAACCTCGGCCCGACCAATCCAGCGTTATTCGATGCGATCAAAGCGCGCATTGCCGCGCTGCGCGCCGCCGATCCGCGAAATAATCGGCCCGTTCCTGTTGATCTGGTGACGGCTTCGGGCAGCGGGCTCGATCCCGACATCAGCGTGGCGGCCGCGAATTTCCAGGCGGACCGAGTGGCACGAGTGCGCGGCCTTGCGTTGGAGCATGTGATGCGATTGATCCACCAATTCACGGAAGAACGCACCTTTGGCCTCCTCGGAGAACGCCGCGTGAATGTTCTGGAGCTGAATCTCGCCCTTGACCGCCATTAAAGCGACAATCCCTCCATCCGATGCCCGAGCAACGTCCCAATCCCGATCAACTTTTGGCACAAGTGCATGAGGAGGAAGCGCGCCAAAAGCGTGGCCGTCTGAAAATATTTTTCGGCATGTCCGCCGGCGTTGGCAAAACCTACGCGATGATCGAAGAAGCCCGCGCTCGCGCTGCCGAGGGGTCGGATGTTCTCGTTGGCTATGCCGAACCGCACATACGCCCGGAAACGGAAGCATTGCTCCTGGGCCTGGATATTCTTCCCTACAAGATGGTCGAATATCGCGGAGCAATGCTCAAGGAATTCGATCTCGATGCGGCACTGGCGCGCAGGCCAGCGATTGTTCTCGTGGATGAATTGGCACACACCAATGCCCCGGGCCTGCGCCATCCCAAACGCTGGCAGGATGTGATGGAACTGCTCGATACCGGGATCAGCGTCTATTCCACGCTCAATGTACAGCATCTGGAAAGTGTCAACGACATTGTCGAACGAATCACCGGGATCAAAGTGCGCGAGACGTTGCCGGATTCGGTGCTGGAAAACGCGGATGAAGTTGAATTGGTGGATATCGCACCGGAAGAGTTGCTGGAGCGTTTTGCCGAGGGAAAAATTTATCGTCCCGAGCAGGCGGAGCGCGCTTCTAAACATTTTTTTAATCGAGGAAACCTGCTCGCCCTGCGCGAGCTGGCACTGCGCACCACGGCGCAGCGGGTCGATGCGCAGATGCAGGAAGGGCGGGATGAACCGGGCGCGCGGTCTGCCCCAGCGGCTGCATCCGAGCGCGTGCTGGTCTGCGTGGGGCCGAGCCCGCTATCCGCACGGCTCGTCCGCTCGGCCCGACGATTGGCCACCGGGCTCAAAGCGCCGTTGATCGCCGCATATGTGGAGAAAACGCGGGCCAGGACGCCCTCTTCTTCCGACGCCCAGCGGCTGGAACAAACGCTGCGCCTTGCCGAGCAGCTCGGCGCACAAACGGTCACGTTATCGGGCTCTAACGTCGCCGAAGAATTAATTGCTTACGCCGTTGCGCACCGCGTCACCAAGATCGTCGTGGGAAAGCCCCAGCAGCCGCGCTGGCGCGAATGGCTGATGGGTTCCGTCGTGGATGATTTGATCCGCCGCAGCGGTGAGATCGACATTTACGTAATCCGCGGCCGGGAATCGGAGGAATCTTCCCGGCCCCTTGCGCCCGGCAGTCTTCGCCGCTCTTTAGATGTGCGCGGCTATGCCTGGGCGATTTTGTTGACAGCAGCCGTCACCGCCATTGGCTGGCCGCTTTATCACCATTTCGGATTCGCCAGCACGAATATTCTGATGCTCTATCTTCTCTCGGTCCTCTGGATAGCGACTCGCTATAGCCGGGGCGCTGCGATATTGACATCGATTCTCAGCGTGGCGGCGTTCGATTTCTGTTTCGTTCCGCCCTATCTGGCCTTCTCCGTGTCAGATCGCCAGTACATTCTCACTTTCATCGTCATGCTGACCACCGCGCTGGTGATCACCGCCCTGACAGCGCGCGTGCGGTTGCAGGTTGAAGCAGCCCGGCAGCGCGATCGGCGTACGGCAGCGGGATTCGCTCTGAGCCGTGAGCTGGCGGCAGCGCGAAACGTTGCCGACATCACCGCCGCGGCCATTCGTCATGTTCATGATCTGCTTCCCTATCGCGCCGTTATTTTATTGCCTGACGCAGATCGAAAACTCGCGCCGCACATAAACGGCACGGACGCCGACGAGCAACTCAAAGAGAAAGAATTCGCGGTCGCGCAATGGTCATTCGATCACGAGCGTTCCGCTGGTCGCGGCACCGATACATTGTCCGCCTCAGCTGGAACCTATCTGCCGCTGCGCGCTCCGCGAGGCACGGCCGGCGTACTCGCCCTCTTCACGGATTCTGCCACATTACTTTCTGATCAGCGGCAATTGCTTGACGCATTCGCATCGCAAATTGCCATCGCGCTCGAACGCGCCGCCTTGGCTGACGAAGCCCGCCTCGCCTGGGAACGCGTCGAGGCGGAGTTTCTCCGCAACACATTGCTCTCTGGCGTCTCGCACGAGTTGCGCACGCCACTGGCCGCGATCATCGGCTCCGCCAGCGCTTTGAATGAATCAATCAACCCCGTCACGCCAGAAATCCAGAAGCAATTGCTTCAGACTATCACCTCTGAATCCGAACGCATGAATCGCCTGATCAATAACCTCCTGGACATGACCCGCCTAGAATCCGGCGGCCTGGTTCTCAAACGCGAATGGCAGCCCATTCAGGAAGTCATCGGTTCAACCCTCCACCATCTCACGCGCCGGCTCGGCAATCGGCCTGTTACCAATCGAATCCCCGCTGATCTCCCTCTTGTAAATATTGACGGCATCGCGATTGAGCAGGTGCTGACCAATCTGCTCGACAATGCCATCGAATACACTCCTCCGGATTCGCCGCTGGAGATCAATGTCCTTTCTGATGGCAAGGCTTTGACCATCGAAGTTGCCGATCATGGTCCCGGTCTCTCGCCCGGCACTGAGCTGCGCGTCTTTGAAAAATTCTTCCGCGCCGCCCGAGGCGAAGGCCGACGCGGCATCGGCCTGGGACTGGCCATCGCCAGCGGTATTGTTGCTGCCCATGGCGGTAACATCACTGCCGCCAATCGTCCTGGCGGAGGCGCTGTTTTTCGATTTACTCTTCCGCTTATTGGTACGCCTCCCTCCATGGAAAACGCGGAGCAACATTCTTGTTAGAATAATCAATCATGGCCGAGCCCAAGCCATCCATTCTGATCATCGAGGATGATCCTCCGTTGCAGAAATTCCTGCGCCTCACGCTCTCGGCGGATTATCAGGTCATTGAGGCCGCCACCGGCGAGAGCGGCGTCCGCCACGCCGCCAACGATCAGCCCGATCTCGTCATCCTCGATCTCGGCCTGCCCGATCTGGATGGCCTGGAAGTTACCCGCCGCATCCGCGAATGGTCCGCCATTCCCATCATCATCGTTTCCGCCCGTGGCAAAGATCAGGATAAAGTCGTTGCTCTCGACGCCGGCGCGGATGATTATCTCACCAAACCTTTCTCGGTTTCTGAGTTGCTGGCGCGCGTGCGCGTTGCTCTCCGCCATTCATCTTCAAATAAAGAAACCGGCGAGGCCCAATTTCAAATCGGCGGCCTGACGATTGATTTCTCCCGCCATCAAACCACCGTGGACGGAAAAGCTATCCATCTCACCCGCAACGAATTCCGCCTCCTGAGCGTCCTCGCCAAAAACGCCGGCAAAGTCATGACCCACCGCCAGCTTCTAAAAGAAGTCTGGGGCCCCGGCTCCAGCGATCAAAGCCACTACCTCCGCGTTTACATGAACCAACTCCGCCAGAAAATCGAATCCGACCCTGCCCGCCCAAAATATCTTTTAACTGAAATCGGCGTGGGTTATCGCCTGAAATGTGAAGATGGTATCGATTGAAAACTCTATCTGTACGGTCGGAGCAATGCGCTCCTGGCTTCAATTTCCTGGCTTTTCATTTCACTTATTTCTTTATTTTATTTGACCATATAATGTGACTGTTCCGTTGCGAAGGAGACCTCAGCCCCGAAAAAGAGCCGTAACTAAAATTAAATTGAGGCTGTAATTGCATGATGACCTTCCGTCAATTCTCTGCCAGGCTTTCCGAGATTCCAGCGACCACCGGGTGGTATCTCGCCGATTTGGGGGAGTCGCTCGGAAAACAGGCGCTCTACACGAAGCAGTCGCCGCAGAAGCTCAAGGCGCTGCGCGAGCACGCGCTGATCGAGAGCGCGATATCGAGTAACCGCATCGAAGGGGTAGAGGTTGAGCAGAAACGGATTACGACACTTATGTTTGGCCAGCCGCTCTTGAAGGATCGCGACGAAGAAGAGGTGCGCGGCTATCGCGATGCGCTGGAGCTGATTCATGAGCAGGGAATGAATCTGCCCATCAATCAATCGACCGTGCAGCGGCTGCACGCAATGTGCCGCGGCGAGATCTGGGACGCGGGCAAGTTCAAGGAAAAGGCCGAGCCGATTATCGAAAAGCACCCGGACGGGCGCGTTCGCGTGCGGTTCATGCCGGTCCAGGCTGGCAAAGCAACTGAGCAGGCGATGGGTGAGCTGATGGAAGCTTGGGAGGCATGCTCGGCGAATCGGTGGGTACATCCGCTTGTTGCGGTGGGGGCGTTGGGGTTGGACTTCCTCTGTATCCATCCTTTTCGCGACGGCAACGGCCGTGTCTCGCGGTTACTAATGCTTCTGGCAAGCTATCACGCCGGTACAGAAGTTGGTCGCTACATCAGTCTGGAGCGTCTGATCGAGCAGAACAAAGATCGCTATTACGAAACGCTGGAGCAGTGCTCGCAAGGCTGGCATGACGGGAAGCACAACCCGTGGCCGTTCATCAATTACGTGTTATGGATTTTGAAAGCGGCTTATAAAGAGTTTGAACAGCGCGTTGGCGAAACCGCCGAACCCAAGGGTGCCAAGGCCGCGATGGTGCGCGAAGCGGTTGCCAAGCGTAATGGCAAATTTCGCATCACCGACATCGAGCGAGCTTGTTCAGGCGTTGGCCGCGAATGGATCAGAACCGTTTTGGCAGAAATGCAGGCTGCGGGGGAGGTGACCTGCACCGGTCGCGGCCCGGCCGCGCGCTGGCAGCGCGTGCAGCAGTGAGGGTAGTACCCTCAAGTAAGGGTATTAGTAAGTGTATTGTCGTGCGGTGACGTTACTTTGGCCAAGGCCATTTAGCATCCGTCGATATCCCTGCTTCGCAGCAAGCGCTTTTGGCGAAATCAAAATCATTTGATTTGCTTGTATGGCCGCAGCAGCGTGGCGATCAGCTTTTTGATCTCGGGCGGCAGGTTTTTCCAGTCTGTTCCGCGTTCGGCTCGGTGATGGCTACTACCGCGGCCGATAGGTCCACCGCATGCGCCTGATTTTGCGGCACCATCACCTGGTTTTTGCGATTTTCTATTGGAATTCGCAGGCTGTTCGACTCCCCTTGGCTCGGTCGCGATTCATTTTTACATTCCCACGGCTCTGCCGCGGCGACGGTAGAGAAGTGTGGCTATGACGGCCAACGTAATGGCAGGCTCGGGAAGTGTAGAAATATTCGCCCCGCCGCTTGCGGCGTCACCGAGCATGAACAGCGAGTAATCATCGGCGTTGACTTTTCCGTCGTAGTTGAAATCGCCGCTGGTCCAGGTGGTGCCGCTGGATTTGATCATAGCCAGGTCGGCGGAGTTAACCACGCCATCGAGATTAGAGTCGCCGAGCCAAGTATATTTGATAAGGAGATCGGTGGTGGTGACGGGCTGGCCATCGAAGGTGGACATCAGGGCCGAAGAGCCATTGCTGTTAAGGGCAAAGCCCAGGGCAGTTCCTTTTTCCGTAGCGATAGCAGAGCTGATGATGCCGTAGCCATTTTCTGCACCGTTGTTGAAGCCTGTGTCCAGCAGCCCTTGGATAGGGGAAACGCTGCCGCCGTGCACGATCATGTCGTTGTTTGCCAGATCCAGCTCGCTTTTGGTGGAGGAGTTGCCGCTAAAACCCAAAATCGACACCGTTAGCAACGTGCGGTTGGCGGGGCTTGTGCTGGCAAGGACGTTGACATGACCACTGGACTCGATGATCAGCGTCCCGAGGGTTCGCAACAAGATCCCGCTGCTCGTGTTTGCACCGAGGTTCACCACGCCCCCGGCGCCGGCGGTGATCCCGGGGCCGCCGGTGAGCGAGCCGTCGATGTTCGCGACCGCGCTGGAGGTGTTGACGACCACGCTGCTGGCCAGGCTTCCACCGACAGCAAGGGTAAACGTGCCGCCGGTGACGGTGGTGGTGCCGGTGTACGTATTGGCCCCGCTCAGGGTAAGCGTGCCGCTGCCCGAGCTGGTCAATCCGCCGTCGACTGGGGCGCCATGCAGCAGGGGTTGGCTGATGGTGATGGCATACCCCCTGTTGTTGATGAAGGCACCGCTGCCCAGGACGTTGGCGGCGTTCAGCCCGCTGAGAAACGTCGTAGAGTTGCCCGATGCCTGTAAAGTTCCACCGTTGAAGTTGAAAGTCTTGGTGCCGGTTGTGCCGCCGCCAGCAACGTTGCCGACGGTCAGCGATCCATCGCTGCCTGGGGTGACGGCTGCGCCGGTGCCCAGGTTCACCACGCCATTGGCGTTGCTTGAGTAACCGATGCTCAGCACTGACGCCGTCGCAGCACCGGTGCCACTGATGGTGAGCGTTCCATTACCGCCAGTCGATTCGCCCACGTAGAGGTTACCAAAGCTGGCGGTACCGCCGCTCAGGCTGTAGGTGGAAGCACCGTTTTGGCCGATGTAGGTCGTCGCCGAGGTAAGCGTTCCGCCGGTTTGCGTGAAACCGGCCGCCCCGGGGCCTGAATACTGTCCGTTATATCCAAGAATGACGTACGTGGCGCTGAGCGTGCCGCCGTTGAGGGTGTATTGAATCGGCGTCGGTGTGCCGGTGCCGGTGCTGCCCATGAGCAGTTCATATGGGCTGTTGGAGCTCCCTGAATTCTGTGTGATTGAGCTGCCGCTGCCGTACTCGAATTCCACGGGAATGCCGCTCGACGTCGGCAGGATCAAAGACATTCCGTTATTGAGCGTGAGCGCGCTGCCGTAGATAAACCCGCCTAAACTGGGATCGCTGCTCGCGCTGGTGACATCAAATACCTGGTTGCTGAGCGTCAGCGAGCCGTTCGTCCAGGTCAGATTCGAGCCAGGACCTGTAATCGAAGCGGTGGTCAGTGCCCCGCCGCTGAGCGAATATTTGCTGGAAGTGAGGCTGAACCCGTTGTCAAAGTTAGCGGTACCGCCGGATTGATTGAATGCCGGAAAGGTGAGGGTTCCGCCGGACTGGTGAAACGTTCCGTTGGAAAGGTTGACTGCTGTGCCAATCGTCATCGTGCCAGATGAAAGGGTGCAGACGGTGTTTTGGCCTGTGCCTGAGTAGCCGATGTCGAGCGTACCAATTGAAGAGGTTCCCCCCGATTGGGTGAAGACTGCATCAGATTGACCGTCATAGACGTGGGCTCCGACATAGGCCACTTCCGAGACGAGCAGGGTGCCCCCGTTCAGGTTGTACTGAACCGGGGTGGCACCGGTCCCGCTGTCGCCCAGGTACAGGTTCAGCGTCGTAACGGAGGAGCCGCTCGCCTGGGTAATGCTGCTTCCACTTCCGAAGACAGCGATAGGGGAAGAGAACCCGCTCACGGTTAAGCTCATGCCGTTGTTCAGCGTCAGCGCACTGCCGTAGATAAACCCGTTGTACGTGGGGTCAGTGGTGGTAGTGACATCGAAGAGTTGGTTGGTAAGCGTCAGCGAACCGCTGGTGAATGACAGCGCGGAGCCGGGGCCGGCGAAGGAACCCGTTGTAAATGACCCGCCCTCTACCTGCAGGCTGGCGCCGGCGTCGAGGCTGGTGGCGTTGGTGACCGTCGCCGACCCGCCCAGGATCTGAAAAATGCCCATGCCCCCATCACCCAGGGTCAGGCTTCCGAACTGAGCGGTGCCACCATCCTGATAGAAAAGACCGGGGAATGTCGATCCGCCTTCGTTCAGGTTGTGACCGATGTAGGCGCCATCAGTGACGCTGAGGGAGCCGTCGAGGAGGAGGTAGTTGGCAGTGGAGGTTCCGGTGCTGCCCACGTACAGGTTCGTGGTGGTGTTGCTGCTGCCGGTTTGCTGGATAATGTTGCTCCCGTTGCCGTAGAGGTTCTCCTGCGAGTTGCTCGCGCCTGCGACGGTCAGCGACATGCCGTTGCCCAGCGTCAGGTAGCTGCCGTAGATGTAGCCGCCATAGACCGAGTCGCTCGTGGCGCTGGTCACATCAAAGGCCTGGCCGGTCAGCGTGAGCGAGCCGGCGGACCAGGTGAATTTATCCGCCGAAGCCGAGCGGGTGATGGATGGGACGGACAAGGTCCCGCCCGACAGCGTGTACGGGGAACTGGTTACATCGATGCCGCCACTGAGGCTGACGGCGCCGCCGGTCTGATCAAACGCGTCGTATGTGAGGGTTCCACCGGTCTGGGTGAAGCTGGCGCCGGTACCCACGTTGACTTGGGACGCGTAAAATGACCCACCCGACAGGGTGCAGGTTTGGCCGCTGGTGGTGTCGCTGAAGCCCGTTTCGAAATCACTTGATCCACCGGACTGTGAAAAGTTGGTATTCACCAATGTGCCGCCGGATTGCACAAAACCACCGTTGCTTCCTACGGTGATACTGGTTGCGCTGAGCGTGCCTGCATAGAGCTCATAGCCCGCGCTGCTGCCTGAGGTGGAGAGGGTCAGCGAAGGGGTTGTGTTGCTGCCGCCGTACTGATTAAAAGCGCCGCTGCCGCTGCCGACACTCTCCGTGTTGCATTGAAGTGTCGCGCCACTAAAGAGGTTAAATGTTCCGGAGGAACCGCTATTGTAACCGAGATAGAGACCGCCGTTGACCGTTGTCGTGCCGCCGGCACTGAAGGAATAGATTCCGGAGTTACCGCTGTTAGCACCAACAAGCAACTTGCCGGCAACGGTGTTCGTGCCCCCCGTCTGCGTGAAAGTGCCCGTGACACCGGCGACGGTGCCGGAGCCTAACACTTCTTCCCCGGAGCCGGTCGTGGTTAAGGAGCCGCTCGACAGCGTGTACTCTCCGTTGCCTGTATACGAGCCCACGTTTAATCGACTGGACACAGTGTTAGAGCCACTGGACTGGGTGTAGGTACCCACGCCATGATTCCCTATATCTTCTGTGACGGCAGACAAAATGTAACCTTGGGCCTCGGAAAGTGTGTTTCCGTTATCCAAATAGAAGGCGCCGACCCCGGTGTTGTAACTGGCGTTGTAAGTGACAGTGATATTACTCGGGCCAGCTGCGTCGCCGCCGCCGTTTCCGATGACCGCGGCGGACGAGCCATCGTCAGGCGGTTGATTGGCGTAGCTACCGTTCGACGAATCGAACCAGTAGCCGATCCCATACCATGAACTACCTGTATAGTCGTAAAGGTAAAGATCCGCCCGGGCGGGCTGATCCGCGCACAACATCGTCACCACCGGCAACGCTGCCAGGCCCCACCGCGCCAACCGCTTAATTTTTTTCTTCGACATGAACTCGCCTCCTACAACAAAACCAGCCTTGCGGCCCCAATCACCCCAAGTCGCCGCCGCTCGGCAGCGCCCGGCGGAACCCCGCCGCAATCGCCCAGCAGAAGACGACTCAGGAACACAAACACCAGAAATGCACTCGGTGTTGCCGAAATCCTACCGCGAAAGCACGTTTTTAAGCAATGAAAATCAGGGGAAATCGATGAAAATGCCCTTTTTGGGGTCGCTGGCCAGAACGGATACAAATCCACCACCATCGCGGAGGCGCTGAACAACCCTGAATGTTTTCTTCCCCACAAGCGCTTCGACATGAAAAACGCCGGCATTTTTCCGAGCCAGCCGTTCAGGGTTTTCGTGCTAAACAGAAGTATTCTTTTAAAACTGAACGATCTGCAATTAATGCTTTACTCACTTCCGTCTTGCCACGATTACGCTCCGCACTTGCAGAACTATCCCAAATGAAATCTCTATCGGTACGGCCGCAGCAGTGTCGCGATGAGTTTGCGAATCTCTGGCGGAAGGTTCTTCAACTCATTTCCACGCTGAGATTTCGCGCGATTTCCTTTTGAAGAAATGGGGGTGCAACGAGGTGCGCCTGATTTTGTGCCGCCCCGCTTACGTTTTTGCGATTTTCCACTGAAATTCGAGGGCTGTTCGACTCCCCCTTGGCTGGAACACAAACTTTTGTTTTACTATTGTTTACAAATAACCGTTTCGCAATCGTCTTTTAGCGTCATCGCATATCCTTAGGTTGTCACCGCTAGTACTGTGCGGGCAGCGGACTTAATTTTGATCTAACCGCGTATTGCAAGCAAAACAGATGAGGTCGGTAGGATAAAAACGAATTATTTTATCGACAATTGCGTATCGACCATGTTATTCTGACTTTTGCGAACTATTAAACGCCCTTTTTGTGTTCGTTGTTGGAGGCGATCAGATGAAGACGAGGATACGGAAGCGGAATATCCGGTGCAAAGATGGTGCGCTTTGTCAGGCCCTGGAACCCCGGCGGTTGCTCTCGAGCGTAACCTGGACGGGGGGTGGGGATCAGGTGAACTGGACCGATCCGAATAATTGGTCCACGCATGCGGTGCCGGGTGCGGCGGATGATGTCACGATTAATATTCAGAGCAATAGCTATCTCCATATTGCGTCAGGAGTACAGTCGATTCACAGCCTGGTGTGTGATGACAAGCTGATCGTATTTTCGGGGGCAACGTTGCAGGTGGCCACGACAGCCAGCTTCGATACCAATTCCGCTGAGGATTATGTTTTGCGCGGGCTTGATCTGGCCGGGGGGACACTGCTGGGCGGGACGTATTCTTTTAACGGCAACTCTAGCACCACGCTGAACGCATATTCGGCGGCGAGCACCCTTAGCGGCGTCACCATTGCGCAGGGAAGCGTGATCTGCAATATTCAGAATCAGAACGCGAGCATCACGATTCAGAATGGATTGATCTTAAACGGGTCGCTGAATATTGAGGCGGGTGGAGTGGTGAATTTTGGCGATTCCACCCACGCGGCAGGAACGCTCAGCGGCTCTGGCCAGGTCAATTTTAATGGCACATACGCATCTTTGGTCAATGCATCGGGCCTAGGTGGAGCGAGCGGGACGTTCACCATCGCTTCTACAATCAGCCTCTATTTTGCCCAAGGCTCCATTTACAACAGCGCTACCAGTGGCAGCATTATCAACAACGGCCAGATTTTTCCCTTTCCGGGCTATAGCCCGGTGCAGGCGCAATTGGGAAGTACAACCGGTACGTTCACCAACGCAACCTCATTTGAATTGGATGCCGGCACGCTGACGCTGGGCAATTTTATCAATGACGCGGGAGCGGTGATTACCGATACGGGACCATCATCTCCGGCCTCAACGCTCACCTTCACGGGCAGCCTGGACAATGAGGGCACCATCAATGTTACCAACATAGCTGTTACGCTGGCCGGTGATATCTCACAGGCGAATCTGGGTACGTTAAACCGCAGCAGCGGAACGGTCACTCTAACGGGCACGCTGGAAGGCAATCTGAATTTAGACGCCAGCACCGGGTCGTGGAATATTTCGGGAACGCTTAACGGTGGAACGGTGACCGAGTCCGATGGGTCAACCGCCAATATTACGAATACCGGCGGCGGTACGGCCAACGGGGGGATTCTTAACGGTGTAACCATAAACGGAGATTTGAATCTCACGCTTGAGGCCAACGCCTATGTGTATGTCGAACATTCTTTGACAGTCACGGGCACCATCACATTGGGCAATACTGCTGGAACCACCAGCGCGGCGATTTTCCTGGGAACCGGGGGCATCGGCCTTAATACTAAGGCTCCGTTTATTGTGACAGGGGCGGTATCACTATCGGCCGGCAGTATCGTCTTCGGGGCCTCGAGCGGTGATGCAATCTTTGACAACACGCTGGTGGAAATCTCTAAGCCGGGTCCCAATGACCCGCCCGCAGTCACGTCATATAATGATGGAGTAACCACGCATTATTACGGCGGCGGCCCGGTCACGATCGCCGGATCGATCCAGGGAACGCGCGGAACGATTTCTGATTTCTACAGCCGCTCCACTATTGCTGTCAGCGGCCCGGTGACCGCTAGTGGATCAGGCAGTTTATTGGTCCTGGGTGGCACCTACGATGTGGGCGTGGTGCAAAACTACCTGACCAATACCGGTACGATGGACGCCAACAATGGCGGAGAACTCCTGCTTTCGGGATTGGTTAATAAGGGGAGCGTCACAGCCGAAAGCGGCAGCTTGCTGGAGTTCAGCGACACAATATCCAATCTGGGCACGATTACCGCAACCAATTCCACGGTAAATCTCAATGGAACATTCGCTCAGGGTGATCTGGGCGTATTCAATCGCCCCGGATCGACGGTGCTGCTCAGCGGCACGCTCAATGGCGGAGCGAATTTCAATAGCAGCACTGGGTCATGGTTCATGTATGGGGGAATCATCAACGGCGGCACGATCACCGAAAGCGGCGGGGCGGAACTCACCTTTACCAATTATGGCGGAAAATTCGAAAATGGCGTCACCGTTGATGGAGATATGGACATGGATGGCGGATCGCCAGCTGGTGGGTTCGGATTTGAGGCGGAGCTTACCGTTTATTCCGGACTAACCCTGAACGGAACCATGTACCTCGGGAATGTCGGCAATACCGCTTACGCGGAAGTGACTTTTGGGGATAATGCTCATCTGCCCGGCGCTATCATGGGCAATGGCACGATCGATTTTGGCAGCAGCATTTCGGATGGGGGCACCATTTATGACAATGGCAACGGGTCTTATACCCAGTCGCTGGTTTTCGGGCCTGGCATCACCATTCGCGGCAAGGGTGGCACGATCTCATCCATATATAGCCCCGTTATTATCGAAGGCACCGTCAATGATGACACGGCGGGCGGAAATTTCCAGCTCTCGGCCCCCATGGTTCTGAATTATGGAGTTATTGAATCGACCAACGGCGGGGCCGTCACCATCTCTAATCTGATCAATGAGCCCGGCGCCACTCTCTCTTCTACCAGCTCGACCCTCACGCTGAGCGGATCGCTTTCGAATCAAGGGGTGTTCTCCTCGAATGGTTCGACTGTCAATCTGGGCGCGAGTTTTGTGCAAGCGAACCTGGGAAATTTCTCGCGCACTGGCGGGACGGTGAATCTCACGGGTATTCTCACGGGCGGCTTGGCGCTGAATGCTTTGACCGGATCATGGGTGCTCAGCGGCGGGACGATTCAGAACGGCGCGGTGAATCTCAGCGGCGGTGCTGAGCTGATGATCATTGCTGGAACGCTCCGCGGCGTGACCGTAAACGGCAATATCGATGCGGCCGAAGCGCAGGAGGGCAGTATTAATATCTTTGGCGGCCTCGTGCTAAATGGAACCATGTCGCTTGCTGGTGGCGCCGCTCTCTATTTTGGCACCTACAACCAGCCTGCTGGTTCGCTGACCGGAAATGCCACCATCGATTTCGAGGGTTACGACTGGATTTACAATGCGTCCGGTCTGGCGAACCAGACGCTGACCATAGGACCTGCTGTGACAATTCACGGCGCAGGTGGGGTTATAGAGGTTAGCTATGCGACCTCAACTATCCTTATCGAAGGTGCGATCAATTCTGACGTAACCGGCGGTACGATTCAGCTTGGAAATGGCGCTGGTGCGTTCATAGAAACCGGGGCTATTACGGCCGATGGCGGGCAGGTGACTATCGACTCTCCATTGAATTTGAACGGACAGGGGACGCTCAATGGAAACTGGACCGGCTCAATACACGTTTCTTCCACGGGCACGTTGACAGGAAACACGACCGCCACGAATGGATCAACTTTCGCAGGGGGTGCTTATTTCAGCGGGAGTGGCAACCCTCAGTTGCTTGAAGTAATGAGCCAGGATGAAGGAGCCACCGCAGCGGGTTTCAAGAATAACTTTGCGTATGGATATATTGAGGTAGATACATCATTAAAGCTGGTGGATAACGCCGACAACGCTCCTGGCAGCGCCCCTGAAGCGCTCTATGTTAATTCGCTGCTGGTCAATACTTTTGAGCAGCTCGATCTCAACGGCATTCATGTGTATGCGCGGGCGGTGCAGATTAATGGAGCGGCCTCGGTGATCAACGGAACCATTACCGTGCTTCCGGACGGCGGCCCGTTGGATATTAATTCACCACTGCCGGGCGCGATCAGCCCGACCGGCAACGTCGATAACTGGACATTTTTTGGTCATGCAGGGCAAGTCATAACAACATATGTCAATGCCGGAACGGGTACTGCCCCAGCGCCACTCTCGCCGAACCTCAATTGGGCTAGGGTGCAGTTGCTGGACCCAAATAATCAGCTATTGGCGTCGGGCGAGAGTGGAGGGCCCGGGGCTGCAGTCTCCCTGGCTAATGTGACGCTGCCGAGCGACGGCATTTATACGATTCAGATCAGCGCCCCAGCGGATCATAGCAGCAGCACGGGTGATTATGACGTAGCCGTGTTTGATGTGACGCCGCGTGTCGCGCCGCTGCTGCTTTCGCAGAACACGGCCGGTTCGATCAACACGGCGTTTGATGTACAAAAATGGACATTCGCCGCGCTTGCCGGCGAGCAGGTTAAATTTCATATCAACAATCAGACTTCGCAGAACTTGCTTTATACCCTGACCGGGCCGAATGGATTTACCGGATTCAGCAACATCACCACGGATTCGGGGCTGATTAATTTGCCCGCTAACGGCGTTTATACTTTGACGGTCGCAGGATCGAATGGCGCAACCGGGAATTATTCTTTCGTCATCAACGCGACCACGCAAACCACCGTGCCACTGAATGGGTCAGTGAATTCTACCCTGGCAGGGCCCGGGCAAGCGGAGCTCTTCGCGATAAATGTACCGAGCGTACAGGCGCTGGTCGTGCAACTGAACGACAGCAGCCCAACCGATAGCAATGAGCTTTATCTGAGTTTTGGTACGCCGCCGACACCGCAGAATTATGATTACCGTTATTCATTAGCGGATTCGGCAAGCCAAAGCATTCTCGTGCCCCGTGCAGCGATCGGGACCTGGTATGCACTGATCTATTCAGATTATGTACCCGCGCCATCGTCGATCACTATTTCGGCCACGGGATATGCGATTCACGTGGCAACGATTACGCCCAACGCATCGGGAAATTCCGCGTCGGCAACAGTGGAGATCACTGGCGCTGGTTTTGAGCCGGGCACTACTGCCACATTGATCGGCTCTGGCGGCACGCACTATGCCGCGACGAACACCAGCGTCGTCTCTTACACCGAATTGCTCGCCACTTTCCCCGCAGGCTTGCCGGCTGGCACGTATTCTGTTCTGGCAACGTCCGGCCCGGCCACAGATACGTTGAGCGGCGCATTCACGCTCACCGCGGGCGGCGTCGCGCATCTCGAAACTAGTTTGCAGGTTCCCAATTACCTCGGCCGCCACATGCCTGCGACGATTTACATTACTTACGGCAATACCGGGACGGTCGCGATGCCGGCGCCTCTATTGGAGCTCGGATCGACCGACCCCCAGCAGGTGCCTTTGATGACACTCGATGCCTCGAAGATCACCCAGGGAGTATGGACTGCCACAATTCCGGAAGGGTATAGCACGACGCTGCAGATATTGGCCAGCGGCGCGATCCCCGGCGTTTTAGAGCCGGGCGAGTCGATCACGGTTCCGGTTTATTATGCTGGCCTTCTGCAGCCTTGGAACACGGCAGATACCAGTGTTCCCCTGAATCTCGGGGTGATTGACACCAGTGACAGCGAAACGGTCGATTGGAACAGCCTCAAGGCGACCCTGCAGCCCTCGGGTGTACCCAATGCGGCATGGAACCAGATATATTCCAATCTGACCTCGCAGCTCGGCAGCACGTGGGGACAATTCGTCAGCGCGCTGGATAACAACGCGGCGTACCTCGGTAGTCTGGGCGAGAATGTCACCGACTTTAATACCCTCTGGGGTTTCATGTACGCGCAGGCGAACGATTCGGTGGGGCCACTGGATCATCTGCAAACAGTTTTTGATGCAGCCCTGTCGCTGCCCAATGGCGGAAATCTAAGCTTCTGGCGGAACTATCACCTGGATATCAACGACCGATATGCCGTAGGTATGTTCGGCATCGGATGGTCAGTGCCCTATCAGTCTTCCCTACAAATTGAGACAAGCGGTGACGCAGTGTTACATACGGTGGGCGAAGGTGACGAAACCTTCCAAGCCGACACCCGCGGCGGCTATTTTAACTCCGACGACGGCAATTCTTTGGCCGCCAACTCCGACGGCACTTACACCATAACGGGCACGGATGGCGAATCGGATACGTACTCCGGCACGGGCACGCTTTTGTACCATGCCGATGGGCAAGGGGACCGTATTAACTTTGGCTATGATGGTTCGGGGCGGCTGATCTCGTTGACCGCATCCACGGGGCAGTCGATCACGCTTACTTACAATGCTGCGGGCCTGGTGAGTACGTTGGCCAGTTCCGATGGAGGCGTTGTGACGTATGGTTATGATGTGACGAATCAATATCTCACGACGGTTACCAGTATCGAGGGGACGACTACCTATTCTTATAACAAAACGTCCAATGAACTGACGGGGATTCAAAATGCTGATGGCTCATACACTAATCTCACGTATGACGCGACGGGCAGACTGCTGACGCTGGCTTCGCAGACGACTTCATTGACGCTGAGTTATGAAGAACCGGGGGAGATCAGCGGGACGGATGCGTTGGGGCATGTTTCGCATCAGTTTTATAATGAAATGGGACAGGTAATTAAGTCGATTGATGCGCTGGGAAATCCTACCTACTTCACATATGATGCTAATGGCGACGTAACGACCATCACCGATGCGGTTGGCGATACGTTTACATATAAATATGATAGCAGTGGAAATCTGACCAGCTTTACCGATCCGCTGGGGCATACGACAGAGCTCACGTATACGGCACAGGGTGATTTGGCTTCGTATACGGATGCGAATGACAATTTGACGAGCCTTTCGTACGGCGCCGCGGGAGTGCTGTCCACCATCACCTATCCCGACGGTACGCAGGAATCATTTGCACTCAACAATCTCGACGAAACCACTTCGCTGGTGCAGCGCAACGGCGAGGCGATCGATTACTCGTACGACGGCAACGGCAATATCACTCAGGAAAATTTCGCGGACGGCACGCAATACAATTACAGCTACGATGCGTACGGCGATCTCCTCACAGCGACCGACTCGGGCGGGACGACTACCTTCACCTATAACGCCCAAGGGGCGATGACATCAGTTACGTATCCCGACGGGACATCGCTCACGTACACATATAACGCGGCTGGGCAGCTGGTTAAGCGTGTGGACCAGAGCGGCTATACGCTCAATTATGTTTACGATGCAGCGGGGAGGCCGATCCAATTAGTAGATGGATCGAATCAGCCGATCTCGACTTATACTTATGATGCCGGCGGCAATCTGGTTCGGCAGGACAACGCCAACGGCACGTATACGACCTATCAATACGATGCAGATGGGAATATTACTCATCTGATTAATTATGCTCCGGGCGGCGCGGTCAATAGCCGATTTGACTGCACTTATAATCTTCTCAATCAGCTTACGAGTGAGACCACACTGGATGGTGTCTGGGATTACACCTATGACGCAGCTGGCCAGTTGACGCGGGCCATTTTCACTTCCAGTAACCCCAATATTCCCAATCAGGATCTGGCCTACAACTACGATCCCGTCGGTAACCGCATCAGTACGATCATCAATGGCGTGACGACGAATTACACCGTCAATGCGATGAATGAGTACACCAGCATCGGGGGAGTCGCGCAGGCGTATGATGCAGATGGCAATCTCATTTCTGATGGATCGACGACCTATACCTATAACGCGCTGAATCAACTTACTGGCTTTAGCAATGCGCAGGGAAGCTCGCAATTCACTTATAACGCGCTCGGAGAGCGAATCAATTCGACCATAAATGGGGTATTCACGGAATTTCTCAATGATCCGAACGGTACAGGCACGCCCACCGCGGAATACAACAGCGCGGGGCAGTTGATCACGCACATTAACCTGGGTCAGGGCCTCGCCAGCCAGACCACCGCAGCGGGGGCGAACTATTTTTATGACGCTGATCCCACGGGATCGATTGTCGGACTTACCAATAGCAGCGGCGCATATGTGGATCAATATCGTTATTTGCCATTCGGAACGCTGCTTTCATCAAGCGGATCGGTTGCTAATCCGTTTGAGTTTGCGGGCAGTGAAATGGTGCAAGCGGATGCGCCGAATCTTTATAGCATGGGTCTCCGCGAATATTCAGCGACGACTGGGTCTTTCATGAGCACCGACCCGCTGCAGATCGCTGGTGGCAATTGGGATTTGTATACCTATGCGTACAACCAGCCGCTGCAGCTGGTCGATCCGTCAGGCCTCAAAGCCCTCAGCCCCACCCAAGGCCAGCCCTGGACGATTGCTCATGGCATTCCCATCATTCCACCGCAAACGATCTACAACGCTATGGGCGGCGCCTCGGCATTTAAGACCGACAGTTTCCCCGAAGAGCCCCCGAGTGATTTTGATGCCGCCAAGGAAGCGGGCGGCCCACTCACCGAAACGATAGAAGATGCGCTGCATACGATCGTGTACGAGCAAAGGCTGCCCACCGGCGATGAGATCCTCGATAATTTGCAAGACCACGCGTTTGATGCACTGAATAAAGGACCGCTGGCGGTATTTCAGGTCGGGACCATTCTGAAGATGCTCTGCGATCCCGTCATGGCGGTGAATATTGGCAATGGAATTCTTGGGGTAGAGCGCTCGCAATTGTGCGGGACCATCAATGGATATGAAGCGGCTGCGCTGGTGGCGATCGGCGAAGCGACGGCGGGCTGCGAGAATGCGCCGGGGGTCTTCGGCCCCGTGGCTCCAGTTGGCACAGGCGTTACCGCGCATTCAAGCATCGCATCGGCGTTCGATCCGAATGACAAAATCGGCCCAAGCGGATTTGGTACACCCAATTTCGTTACCGATACCGGCAATTTCTCCTATCGCATCGATTTCGAAAATGATCCTTCAGCCACCGCTCCCGCGCAGGAAGTGATCATCACCGACCAGCTCAGTTCCAGCCTGAACTGGAGCACCTTCCGCATCACCGCGATTGGTTTTGGCAATACCGTCATCAGTGTTCCGGGCAACGAGCAGCAATATCAAACCACTGTGCCCATCACATATGACGGTGTTGCGTTCGAAGTCCTCGCCAAAGTCGGGATCAATCTCGGCACGGGCCTGATCACCGCCGAATTTTTCAGCATTGATCCTAACACGCAACTGCCACCGCCGGTCCTCATCGGGTTCCTGCCTCCCGAAGACGGCACCGGTCGCGGCATGGGATATATCAATTACACGGTGAGCCCCAAGGCAGGTCTGCCAACCGGCACGCAAATACGCAATGTCGCTAACGTCAGTTTTGATCAGCAGGAAATCGTCGCCACTGATCAGGTCAGCGACGATGATCCCACGCAGGGGGTCAGCACGAGCAAGCAGGCGCTGGTAACGATTGATTCCGTCGCGCCCACCAGCAGTGTGATCGCTTTGCCCGCAATTGAATCTTCCGCCAGCTTTCTGATCAGCTGGTCAGGCCAGGATGATGCCGGCGGCTCGGGCATCGCCGCTTACACCATTTATGTCTCCGATAATGGCGGCGCTTATGCACCCTGGCTGAGCGACACCACACAAACCAGCCAGACCTTCACAGGATCACTGGGCCATTCTTACGCATTCTATAGCGTAGCCACCGACAACGCAGGAAATATCGAAACCGCGCCCGCTTCGGCTGATGCGACCACATCGATTCATACCGGCAACGACATTGTCTCCGCCCAATTCGCTAATTCCGGCGCTCTCCAACTGAGCGTGCAATATTCCGACCCCATCACTCCTTCCACTGCCGACGCGCAAATCACGCCCACCGGCGGATCGGCGATCAACGCCTCGTCGGTTTCTTATAACTCATCTACTAATATCGCGGTCTATTCCTTCGCGTCGGCGATTTCGAGCGGTTTCTATCACGTTCAAGTGCAACCCGCCGGACAAACCGACAGCTATGGCAACCCGACTTCCATTTCGCGTGATCTGCTCTTCGTGCAGAATTTCGCGAGTTACGCTTTGGCCGGCACAGGTCAAACCTATACCGTCGAACAATTGCTTATGGGCACCGACAGCAAGCTCGATCTCGGCAACAATACTTTGTTGGTCGATTACTCCACCGGCAACGATCCTGCAGCTGCGGTGGGCGCGATGATCCAATTGGGTTACGCCAACGGCCAGTGGAACGGCCCCGGAATTTTCTCTTCCACCGTCGCCGCGGATACGACAGGAACTACAGGCGTCGGCTGTTTTGACAACGGCTCGCAAATCAAGCTGGAGCGCACCTGGTACGGTGATGCCAATCTCGATAGCCAGATTAACGCCGACGATCTCTCGCTGATGATGCTCGGCCAAATCCAGGGCGGCACGCGCTGGCAAGACGGCAATTACAATTATGACGCCCAAGTGAACGCCGATGACTGGATTAAACTGATGTATGCCCTGGCATACTCCAATGGCCAAGCGTTGCCGGCCGACATTGTCAGCAATACATCCGCACGCGTCGTCAATTCCGCACTCTACGCTGTCTCCGCTTCAGCGAATAGCGCCTCAATTTCAGCATTCGCTCAAACGCCTATTTCTGTCGGCGACGAGCTAAGCGAGCTTCTTGAATCGCCGCAATAGCATCTCTGCTAAAGTGAAAAGCGGCCCACAATTAATTGATCGCTGAGCTTTCCAGTGTGATAACACCATCATAGTCGGCAGTCAGGTGTATAACGCATCATCGAACGCATACCGTCTGAAAACCACATGCGATTGATGTTCGGTTGCAAGTCGATCCAGTTCCGTGGTTCCTGTACGGCAAGGACGACGTTCGGTCCGCGTACTATCTTGAAGATGCAGCAACTGAATATCGCGTGCAGGGGTTGGAGGTGAATTGGGTCTGCGTCACCCGGGATGCAGATTTCCGGCGCATTCCAAGTGGCTGGGAACATTGGAAGTTCGTCGGAACTGAAGACGGTGGTGTTGCCCATCATGTGAGAGATGACATGACCCGTTACAAGAAAAATGACGACGTTGGTGTAACCAGCAATGCACGAAAGCAAGATTACCACGTGAGATTTTGTCGAAGCGAATATCCTTCAGGCGAAAGCACGATGAGTTACAATTGACCAGACTTTGCAAAAACGAACCAATTGCGACCCCCAAAGCTCGCGGAAAGATTCACACCAGGAGATTTTCAGGATTAGTTAGTATCAGGCGGCGTTTTTGGTGGTGATCCACTGGATTGCGGCGTTGACCTGATCGCGCAAATTGACCAATAGGGGAATGATCGGATCGGATAATTTTTTGACGGCGTAATCTTCAATTTGCCGGGCGCATTCCGAAGCGGCGTCCGCAGAGACGTAGGCGGCCATACTTTTGAGACTGTGCGCGGAGCGGCGCAAAGTATCGAAATCGAGGGTATCCAGCGCGGCGTTGATGCGATCTACTTCGACTCCGGCCTGAAGGCGGAAGCGCTCAGTAACCGCATCGGCGAAAGAAGGGTCGCCGCCGCAACGCTTGAGAATCGCTTCCATATTGATGGGAGGAGTGTCCATGCTAGCCTGCGCAACGAGGTTCTTCGTATCGTTTGGCACGTTGTTCATATCCATTTCTCCTGCAAGATCTTCGTAAATTTTGATCATATTGCGACCTGCATGCTTGGCGGCATATAGAGCTTGATCCGCGCAACGCAGAAGGTCGACAAATTGGCTCAATGCAGTTGTCCGCGTGGCAAGCCCTGCGCTAACGGTAGCGCGAATCTCTGCTGAGCCAATATTAAAAATGTGATTGGCCACAGCGAGGCGGCAGCGGTCGGCGCAAACCGTCACTTCCTGAATCGTCAGCTGTGGGGAGATAATAAGAAATTCCTCGCCGCCCACCCGGCAAACCGCATCCGTACCGCGCGTCTGATCGCGCAGCAAAGAAGCAACGCGACGCAGCACCGCATCTCCTACTTCATGTCCATAGGTATCGTTAATGGCTTTGAAATGATCGATGTCCAGAAGAGCGACCGTGACCGGGCGGCCGTAGCGTTCCGCTAATGCACATTGCTCTTCGAGTTGAGACATGGCATGCCGGCGATTGAATAAGCCGGTGAGTTCGTCCGTGATGGCCAGCCTCTCCAGCCGGCTGTTGACTACCGCAAGCTGGGCGTTAAGGGCCTGAGTGCCGTTGGCCTTGCGGACCAGGTCATCGCGCAGGCAAGCGCTGCGAATTCCCGCGCGGACGCGCGCCAGCAGTTCTTCGGCATCGAAGGGTTTGCTGATGAAATCATCCACGCCGGCGCTGTAGGCATCGAGTAGGCTGCCCTTATTCGACTGAGCAGTCAGCATGATAAAATGCACCGGTTCCTTCAGCGACTCACTGCGGATCTGCCGACAAAGCTCCACCCCATCCATGCCCGGCATAAGCCAGTCAGAAATGATAATGCGCGGAAAATGATCGCGCCAGACCCGCATCGCCTTGTTTCCGTCATTAGCGGTATAAACCTGCTCGCCAGTGGCGGTAATGAGTTTGGCGAGCTGCTGAAGAATAATCGGATCGTCTTCGACGATAAGGATGCCGCAAGGAACCGGACCTGCCACGCCGGCCGGATCAGCAGGCAGTTCCGGAATGCTGGGAAGCACGGCAGTGATTTCCCCGACCTCGCGCAGGCGCTGATCTTCTGTGAGAATTCTGGTTTCTGCGCGCTGGAAAGCATCTATCACATCCGGATCGAAATGGATGCCACGGCCACGCATAATTGTTTCCATGGCGTGCTCGTGCGACATCGCCTCCTTGTAAACGCGTTTGCTGGTCAGAGCATCATACACGTCGGCCACGGCAACAATTCTGCCGCATAGTGGAATCTGATAACCAACCAGTCCATTGGGATATCCTGTACCATCGAAGCGCTCGTGATGCGATATTGCTACTTCACGCGCCATCTGGAGGAAACGCGCATTGGGAAAGCGCTGCAGGGCGGCATCAAGCGTTTGTGCGCCGATGACCGTGTGCGTTTCCATGATCGCAAACTCACCGGGCGTAAGCTTGCCTGGCTTGAGAAGAATACTGTCAGGGATGGCGACTTTCCCGAGGTCATGCAAGGGACTGGTCTGGTAGAGCAGGCGAATGTATTCGTCATCTACGCCATTGACCGCTTTGACTTCGTCGGAAAGATGCTGGGCGATGAGGCGGGTGTAGGCTTGCACGCGCTCCACATGTGTGCCGGTCTCGGTATCACGGCTTTCCGCCAGTTTCGCCAGAGCAAAAAGGGCCAGATCCCGAGTTTCCAGCGCGAGGATTCGCTCGGCGGTTTTCAGACAGACCAGCAATTCTTCAGGATCAAGTGGTTTATTGAGGAAATCGTCCGCGCCGGCGAAAAGGCCTTCCATGCGCTGGCTCGCTCCCTCGCGGCCGGTGAGCATGATGATATAGACGTAACCCGATAGCTCTTCCCGACGAATCGCACGGCATAGCTCGATGCCGTTCATGTTGGGCATGTCCCAATCGGTGATGACCAGGCGAATATCTCCCTTGCGAAGAGCTTCCATCGCTTCCTGACCATCGCGCGCCATGGCTACGGGGTAACCCATGCGCCCGAGCGTGTTTTGCAGGACGTGCAATGCAAAGTCATCGTCATCAACAATCAGGATTTGCATGAGCCCTCCTCGGCTTTGCTCAAATCTTCGATGGCCTGCGGAATATATTCCGCGCACCGTTTCACTTCGGCATTCAACTCCAGGAGCTTCTGGCTCAACGCCTCGGCATTGAATTCGGTGGA
This sequence comes from Tepidisphaeraceae bacterium, assembly GCA_036490535.1. Classification (GTDB taxonomy): domain Bacteria; phylum Planctomycetota; class Phycisphaerae; order Tepidisphaerales; family Tepidisphaeraceae; genus DASXDR01. The sequence continues at coordinate 55,594 of DASXDR010000131.1, forward strand.
CAATTGCTCGATATCATTGGCGATACGCCGCAGCGGATTAGCCCCGACATGAGCTGCGGCGCTTTTGAGATTGTGGGCAATGTTCTGAATGGATTGCCCATCGGAGCCCGCCAGCCGCTGCTGCAACAATTGCACATCTGAACAGGCGCGCTCGCGGAATTTTATCAGGGTATTGACGGCAAATTTAGCGTCTTTCATGCAGCGCTTGAGCAGTGCCGCCAGATCGAACGGGTCTTCGATAGAAGGAAGAGCTGGCGCGGCCGCTGGAGCAGTTGGCGTTGTGGTCGGCGCCGGCGTGTTGCTCTTAAGTGCCCCGATCGCTCGGAAGAGCTCGCCAGCGTTAATCGGTTTGGTGACATAATCATCCATGCCGGCGGCAAGGCATTTTTCGCGATCTCCCTGAATCGCTTCAGCAGTCAGCGCGATGATGGGGATCCGCGGCTCGCCGTCTGCCAATTCACGCTCTCGAATCCGAATCGTTGCTTCCAAGCCATCCATCCCCGGCATCTGGCAATCCATGAGGATTAAGTCGTAGCGCTTCTTGGCTGAAGCTTCCAGTGCCAGCGCGCCGTCGCCAACGACGTCGCAGGTGCAGCCAGCACGCTTGAGTGTTTCGCGAGTTACGAACTGGTTCATCTCGTTGTCTTCGGCAACGAGCAAATGCAGACCCTGAAGGTTGTTTTGAGCGGTGTCCCCCGAGGCTGGCGTGACAGCAATGCTTTCGGTCGCAGCCAGCGAAGCTTCGGCAATGGCATCAATAAACCGGGATTGCGTGATGGGGCGACGCAGGCTCGAGGAAAATCGCGCCTTCTCAATCGCGTCGGAATCGACAGTGGCGTCCATGTCGAGAATGGCTACAAGTTTCAGGCCTTTGAGCGACTCACGATTACGGATGGATAGCCGCAGGATTTCATCCTCAGGAGTTCCGTAGGGAACGAGCGCAACGGTGTATGGGCTTCCCTCGGCCTCCGCTGCCAGCAGTGTCGGCAACGCCTGAGAGGCATCGACCACTTTGCTTTCTGGAGATACCAATCCTTCAATCTGCTCGGAGAGAATTTTGCGATAGACGGGCTGTCCTTCGACTGACAATACGCGCGTTTGGCGCAAGCGGTCACCATGGTCAAGGTCATCATCATTGGCCGATTTGGCCAGCTTGAGGGTAAAACAGAACCGTGTGCCCACCCCGACCGTGCTTTCGATGCCAATTTCGCCACCCATGAGTTCAACGAGGCGTTTGGAAATCGCCAAACCCAGGCCCGTGCCGCCGTATTTTCGCGTGGTAGACGAGTCAACTTGCGAGAAGCTTTTGAACAGTCGGTCCAGGCGATCCGCGGGAATGCCGATGCCAGTATCCTCGACAATGACTTTGACTGTGATGTGCTCATCGCTGCTGGATTCAACTGCGGCGCGGATGTTGACAGAGCCACGCGCGGTAAATTTCAGAGCGTTATTGACCAGATTAGTCAATATTTGCCGGATGCGGTTAGGATCGCCAAGGCAGCGGCGCGGCACGTCCGGCTTGATCATACAGCCTAATGCCAGGCCTTTTTTGGCGGCAATGGGAGCCAGCAATTCCGTGAGGTCTTCCATCACCTTGTGCGGGTCGAATTCGACGGACTCGATTTCCACCTTGCCCGCTTCGATTTTGGAGAAATCCAGGATGTCGTTGATGACGTTCATCAAGGCGTCGGCGGCTTCGCGCGCAAGGTGAGCGTAGCGTTGCTGATTCTCGTTCATCTCCGTGGCCAGGAGCAGATCGAGCATCCCGACCACGCCATTGAGAGGAGTGCGGATTTCATGACTCATGCGCGCCAGAAACTCGCTCTTGGCGCGATTGGCGGCTTCGGCGGCGAGCTTGGCTTCTTCGATTTCGGCGGTTTTTTTCAGGTGTGTGATATCAAACGCAACGCCCTGCAAAAAGATCGGACGACCATAATCGTCGCGAATGATCTGGCATTCACCTTGAATCCAGACGATGTGCCCATCGCGCGCGAGCATTCGGTATTCGGCCTTGAAGGTAGCGCCATTAGAGCAGGTACGGGCAAACTCCGTGACCCAGCGCTCGCGATCGTCCGGATGCAATTGCTGAAACCACAGAATGGGGTTGTCCAGCCATTCTTCCTGCGTAAACCCCAAAAGTGTTTCGATCTGCGGGCTGACGTACAGCTCCTGCATGCGTTCATCCAGTGACGCCATGAAGGTAACGACCGGCAGGCGCTCGATGAGCGAGCGATAGCGCGTCTCAGCCTGCCAGGCGACATTTCCCTCGCCTACAGGACACTCGGATGATTTTCCGAATTGCGCTGGCTCCCCCATGCTGACCATCTGCTGAAGCAATGCGATAGCCTGATCAGCTTCTACTGAATTTGCGCATACATCTAGAACTGCCATAACCCGTTCTTCATCGGATCAATCGATAGTCCAATCAATCAGGCTGGAGAGAAGATAATAATTTGATTCCAGTCAGATTTTGCCGTTGGCGAAGCGTAGATTGTCGGTTACGATTTTGCTTTAAAGTCCTGATTCGTCGCTGGAAGCATCATGGAACGGCGCGCGATTGCCATTTATGGGACGGTGCAGGGGGTGGGGTTTAGGCCTTTTGTACACGAACTGGCTTCGCGACTGTCGTTGGATGGTTTTGTTAAAAATCGCGCCGGGGGAGTGCAAATTGAAATTGAGGGAGAGGCCGGGCGGCTGGATGAATTTCTGGCGCGATTGACGCAATCACCACCGCCACTGGCGCGCATCGAGGAGATTTCCTGGCAGCGGCGCGCACCGCGGCGCCAAAGGGGTTTTGAGATTGAGACAAGCGAAGCAGGCGAGGGGCCGGTAGGGATTTCGCCGGATATTGCGGTGTGTGAAGCATGCCTGGCGGAAATGTTTGATCCGACGGATCGGCGTTATCGTTATCCTTTCATTAATTGCACGCACTGCGGGCCGCGGCTGACAATTGTGCGGAGCGCGCCCTATGACCGCCAGCGCACGACCATGGCGGAATTCGTAATGTGCCAGCCGTGCCGTGCGGAATATGAGAATCCGCGTGATCGGCGCTTTCATGCCCAGCCGGTTGCGTGCGCCAGCTGCGGGCCACGCCTGACACTATTGAGTGGTTTGGGGGAGATAATTGAACAAGGCGATCCGCTGGAACTGTTTTGCCATGCGATTGTGCGAGGCGAAATCGGAGCGCTGAAAGGATTAGGCGGATATCACCTCGTGTGCGATGCAACCAACGACGATGCCGTGGCGGAATTGCGAAGACGCAAAGCACGTTATGAAAAGCCATTGGCAGTAATGGTTGCCGATTTGGCTCAGGCGAAGGATGTGTGCGAAATATCGGAAGCGGAAGCGGCGTTACTAGGCTCGCCCGGGCGTCCGATCGTGTTGCTGCGCAAGTCTGGCAAGGCAAAGATTCGGGGTGAAGGCATTCCGGGACCCGTTGAGTCCCGACGATTGGGGAGAACAAGCGAGCTGATATCTCCACGCAATCCGATGCTGGGGATCATGCTGCCGTATACGCCGGTGCACCACTTGCTGATACGCAAAGTGGGCCGACCGCTCGTGATGACCAGCGGAAATTGTTCGGATGAGCCGATCGCATATGAAGATGCCGATGCCGTGGAAAGATTGCACGGGATCGCCGATCTTTTTCTTGCGCACAATCGGGCAATTCACGTGCGTTGTGATGATTCGGTAACGCGCATCATTGGATCGGCGGAAGCGCCAGTTCGTCGTTCGCGCGGCTATGCGCCCCAACCGATTGCATTGCCGTTCGGATGTGCTTCACCCATTCTGGCGGTCGGCGGCCAATTGAAAGGAACATTCGTCTTAGGACAGGATCGCAGGGCGATTTTGAGCCAGCACATGGGAGATTTGGATCATTATTCAGCGTATCGCGCTTTCGTGGGGGATGTGGGTCTGTATGAAAATCTTTTTTGCATTAAGCCCCGCTTGATCGCGCATGACATGCATCCGGATTACGCTTCGACGCGCTATGCAGCGGAGCGGAATCTTCATTGTATCGCGGTGCAACATCATCATGCTCATATCGCTTCGTGCATGGCGGAGCATGGATTGAATGAGCAGGTGATCGGTGTGGCGTTCGATGGTAGTGGATTTGGGCCTGATGGAACGGTTTGGGGAGGAGAATTTTTTATCGCGGATTATGCCGAGTTCAGGCGCGTGGGGCATTTGCGCTATGTGCCGCTCCCGGGTGGTGAGCAGGCGGTGCGGCAGCCCTGGCGCATGGCGGCATCCTATCTCATGGATGCTGAAGCTCATTGTGATGCTTTTGCATCGCGGCAATCGCCTGCGAATTTGCGGACAGTCGAGCAAATGATCCAGAAAAAGATCAATTCGCCGCTCACGTCCAGCATAGGGCGATTGTTTGATGCCGTGGCTTCACTCTGCGGATTGCGTGATATAGTTAGTTACGAGGGGCAAGCCGCCATCGAATTGGAAGCGCTCGCCACCCAGTCTGATGTTCCTGGGGTTTATCCTTACGAAATTTCCTTTGCGACGATCGTTGACACTCGGCCCATGATTCAGGCAATTGCTGCTGATGTAGATCGCAAAGCTGACCCGTGTTGTATCGCCCGGAAGTTCCATTCGACTCTGGTTCAGATAATTCAGGATATTTGTCAGCGTTTACGAAAAGTCTCGGGACTTAAAACGGTCGTTCTCAGCGGCGGAGTTTTTATGAACGCGTTATTATCTCTCGAAACAGAACGCTCCCTCAGTGGAGACGGCTTTGTGGTTTATTGTCATCGAAAAGTTCCGTGCAATGATGGCGGATTGTGCCTTGGCCAATTGGCTGTTGCTGCTGCACAATGTCAGACGTAAGAGGAAACCTATATGTGTCTCGGCATCCCAGGCAAAGTGGTCAAAACCTTTCGCGAACATGATGTGCTCATGGGGAAAGTCGATTTCTCTGGGGTGAGCAAACAGGTGTGTTTGGAACACGTGCCGCAGGTGAAAATTGGAGATTACGTTTTGGTGCATGTGGGCTTTGCGCTTTCAGCAATCGATGAGAAAGAAGCAATGATGGTTTTTGACTTTCTGGAAAAAATGAATCAGTTGGATGAGCTGGAAACGGAAATTGAACCACAAAGGCACGAAGCTACGAAGAGTTAGTCAGAATTTTTTCGTGTTTTTGCATCTTCGTAATTAACACTTATGAAATATCTGGATGAATATCGCGATCCGGAAGCGGCCAGGAAATTGGCGGAGGCGATCGCGCGCACCGTTACTCGGCCGTGGGTGATCATGGAAATGTGCGGGGGACAAACGCACACGATTGTGAAGTATGGGGTGGATGAGATTATTCCCAAATACGTGGAGCTGGTGCACGGGCCGGGGTGTCCGGTGTGTGTTACCTCGATGGAGATGATTGACCGGGCACACGCGATTGCTTCTCGGCCAGATGTGATCTTCTGTTCCTTTGGCGATATGCTGCGCGTGCCGGGGACGCGGGGGGATTTGCTGCAGCTCAAATCGCACGGGTCCGATGTGCGGATCGTTTATTCGCCCTTGGATGCGGTGAATCTCGCAGCCGCGAATCCGGATAAAAAAGTAGTGTTTTTTGCAATTGGTTTTGAAACCACCGCGCCGCCGAATGCGATGGCGGTTTGGCTGGCCAGCAAGCGAAATTTAAAAAATTTCAGCGTGCTGGTGTCGCACGTGCTCGTGCCGCCTTCGATGACGGCCATATTGCAATCGCCGGATAATCGCGTACAGGCCTTCCTTGGTCCCGGGCATGTATGCACGGTGATGGGGTGCGATGAATATTATCCGATTGCCAGGCGATATAAGGTGCCGATTGTGATTACCGGGTTCGAGCCAGTGGATATGCTGGAAGGTATTTTATGGACTGTTCGCCAGCTCGAAGCCGGCGAAGCAAAAGTCGAAAACCAATACGCGCGCGCCGTCCGCGAGCATGGCAACGAGCGATCGCGCAAACTGATCGAAGATGTTTTCGAAATTTGCGACCGTAAATGGCGCGGCGTGGGCATCATCCCCAAAAGCGGATTCAAATTGCGCTATGAATATCGCGACCACGATGCCGAGCGATTATTCGAAGTCGATGATATCGAGGCGCAGGAATCGACGATTTGTATCAGCGGCCAAGTCCTTCGTGGCATGAAGAAGCCGCATGATTGCGCCGCCTTTGGCACCACCTGCACGCCGCAAAATCCGCTCGGAGCAACAATGGTGTCGTCAGAGGGAGCATGTGCAGCGTATCATGCTTATGGCCGGCATTTGGCAAGCAAAAAGCAAAAGCCCGAGCTCGTGCAAATCGGAGTTGGTAAATGACCGACACGCTTTCCAATACGCGGGAAGTTCGTCCGAATTTTACCACTGCTGATCTTGCATCGAAGGTGTTGCGCCAAAGTCACGAAGTCGCGGAACTCAAAGAACAATTCTTTAAGGAAAACGCTGACAAAATCGTCGCCTGTTGCCAGGCGATGGTGCAGCGTTTCGACGCTGGCGGGCGGCTCTATACGTTTGGCAACGGCGGTAGCACCTGCGATGCCATCCACTTCTCCGTAGAATTCATGCACCCGATCATCGAAAAACGCCCCCCCCTGCCGTGTATCTCGCTCACCACCGACATTGCAGTCCTCACCGCCATCGGCAACGATCAGGATTTTGCGCTGATTTATTCCCAGCAATTGAAAATGCTCGGCAAGAAGGGCGATATGGCCATCGGCTTATCGACCAGTGGCAAATCCGCCAACGTCAACCGCACTCTGCAAATGGCCCGGGAGATGGGCATGATGACCATCGGATTCGCCGGGCGCGATGGCGGCCGCATGCCGCCGAATTGCGATTATTGTTTCGTCGTCCCGAGTTTCTCCATTCCCAGAATCCAGGAAACGCACGAGACTCTTCTGCATATTATATGGGACCTCATACATGTGATCCGCGGCGAGGAGGATGTAATCTGACATGACCGCGCCGGCCATAGATATCGCCGCCCTGGCTACCTGTCCCCTGCCGGTCTCGCGCTACGACCGCATTCTCCTCGGCCACGGCAGCGGCGGTTCCCTGTCAGCCGATCTGATCAAAAAAATCTTCGTCCCCGGCTTCGGCAATGAAACTCTCGCACGCCTGGAAGACCAGGCGACTGTGAATATTGGATTGAGCGGCGAGCGCCTCGCCTTCACCACCGATTCCTTTGTCGTTAAACCGCTGTTTTTCCCCGGCGGCGACATCGGCACGCTCGCGGTGAACGGCACGGTCAACGATCTGGCCGTCGGCGGGGCCAAGCCGCTCTTTCTCTCCGCCGCGTTTATTCTCGAAGAGGGCCTGCCCCTCGCGGACCTCCAGCGCATCGTCGCCTCCATGCGTCAGGCCGCCGACGCTGCCGGCGTCACTCTCGTCACCGGCGACACCAAAGTCGTGGATCGCGGTAAGGGCGATCAAATTTTCATCACCACCAGCGGCATTGGCGCGGTCCCCTCCCACCGCAACCTCTCCATCCGCCACGCTCGTCCCGGCGACAAAATCATCGTCTCCGGCAGCATTGGCGATCACGGCATCGCCATCATGTCCGTGCGCGAAGGCATCGAGTTCGAAACCGTGCTCGAAAGCGATTGTGCTTCTCTCGCTGATCTAACCGAAAAAATGCTCCAGGCCGTCTCGACCATTCGCTGCATGCGCGATCCTACGCGCGGCGGCGTCTCCAGCGCTCTGAACGAGCTCGCCGAGGCCTCAAAAGTCGGCGTAAAAATTGATGAGGGAAAAATTCCTTACCGCCCTGAGGTGCGGGCCGCCTGTGAAATGCTGGGACTAGACCCGCTTTATGTCGCTAACGAAGGCAAACTTTTAGCCGTTGTGCAAAGTGGTGACTCGGAGCGATTATTGAGCGTTATGCGTGCTCATCCATTAGGAAAAAACGCCGCCATCATCGGTGAAGTGGTGGACGAGCATGCGGGAATGGTTATTCTGAAATCTCTGGTGGGCGGGGAACGTGTTGTAACGATGTTATCAGGAGAGCAATTGCCGCGAATTTGTTGACGACAAATTTTCAGAAATGGAGTACGCCATGTTTTTCGGAAAGAAGGAAGCGGACATCGAGCCCAAAGAGATTCCGTATGGACGAAAAACGCAAAAGCCGCCGGCGGTGAAGGATATTCACATCTTGTGGATCACGGCGGGCCTCAGCTGCGACGGCGATTCCGTCTCCATCACCGCCGCGATGCAGCCGAGCATCGAAGATGTCATCCTCGGCGCCATCCCGGGATTGCCCAAAGTTCACCTGCACAATCCCGTCCTCGCCTACGAAAACGGCGACGAATTCATGCACTTCTGGTATGAAGCCGAAGCCGGGCGGCTCGATCCTTTTGTCCTGGTCATCGAAGGGTCGATTCCCAACGAAAAAATTAAAGCCGAAGGCTACTGGGCCGCCCTCGGCACCGACAAGCAGACGGGCCAGCCCATTACCACCTGCGAGTGGATCGACCGCCTCGCCCCCAAGGCTCTGGCCGTTGTCGCTGCCGGCACGTGCGCTACCTATGGCGGCATCCACGCGATGGAAGGCAACCCCACCGGCGCAATGGGACTGGCGGATTATCTGGGTTGGAATTGGAAGTCCAAGGCCGGGCTTCCGATTGTGAATGTTCCCGGTTGCCCCGTCCAACCCGACAATTTCATGGAGACGCTGCTTTATCTCCTCTATCAAGTCGCCGGCCTCGCCCCCATGATCCCCCTCGACGACAATCTCCGCCCCAAATGGCTCTTCGGCGCCACTGTCCACGAAGGCTGCGACCGCGCCGGCTATTACGAGCAGGGCGATTTCACCAAGGAATATGGCTCCCCCAAATGCCTGGTGAAAATCGGCTGCTGGGGCCCGGTAGTGAATTGCAACGTCACCAAGCGCGGCTGGATGGCCGGCATCGGCGGCTGCCCCAACGTCGGCGGTATCTGCATCGGCTGCACCATGCCCGGCTTTCCCGACAAATTCATGCCCTTCATGGATGAACCGCCAGGGGCAAAGTTGTCCACAACCGCCGTCGAAGTCTATGGCCGCACGGTTCGCACGCTGCGATCATTCACTAATTCCACCGTCAACAAAGAGCCCAAATGGCGGCACAAACAAGCGCCGCTCACGACCGGATATGTGCCCACGACGTATGGAAAGAACAGTTGAAGATACAATTGCAGAATGATGATTGCCGATTGCAGAATTGAAGACCGGGTACCTGTATTTCATTCTGCGATCCTCCTTTGATAAGGATTAGATCATGACTACAACCGCCGCCCCCGAAACCAAGTCTCCTTCCGATTCAAAAAAACTTGTCGAGATGTCCTGGGACCCCATCACCCGCATCGTGGGTTCGCTCGGCATCTACACCAAAATCGACTTCGACAAAAAGCAAATTGCCGAGTGCCATAGCACCAGCTCGATTTTCCGTGGCTACAGCATTTTCATGAAGGGCAAAGACCCGCGCGACAGCCATTTCATCACCAGCCGTATCTGCGGCATCTGTGGCGACAACCACGCTACCTGCGCCGTTTATGCCCAGAACATGGCCTTCGGCATTCAGACCCCGCATCTCGGTGAATGGATCGTCAATCTCGGCGAAGCCGCTGAGTACATGTTCGATCACAATATTTTCCAGGACAATCTGGTCGGCGTCGATTTCTGCGAGCAGATGGTCAAGGAAACCAACCCCGGCGTCTATCAGAAAGCGGAAAAGACCGAAGCGCCGCACGCCCACATTCATGGCTTCAAAACCATCGCCGACATCATGAAGGCCCTCAATCCGTTCACCGGCAGCTTCTATCAGGAAGCGCTGCAAATGAGCCGGATGACGCGCGAGATGTTCTGCCTCATGGAAGGCCGCCACGTGCACCCCTCCACGCTCTATCCCGGCGGTACCGGCACCGTGCCCACCGTGCAATTGTTCACAGATTATCTCGTGCGCCTGATGAAATACGTGGAGTTTATGAAGAAGGTCGTGCCGCTGCATGACGATCTTTTCGATTTCTTCTACGAAGCGCTCCCCGGCTACGAAAAAGTCGGCCAGCGCCGCGTCCTCCTGGCCTGCTGGGGTTCGTTCAACAATCCCGATGTCTGTGATTACACCTATCGCAATATGTCCAAATGGGGCAAGGCGATGTATGTCACGCCGGGCATTATTGTCGACGGCCAGCTCGTGACCAATGATCTCGTCGAGATCAATTTGAACATTCGGATTTTGCTCGGCAGCTCTTATTACGACAGTTGGCAAAACGAGCAGATGTTCGTTACGCACGATCCGCTGGGCAATGCCGTGGATCGCAATCACCCGTGGAACCAGACCACTACGCCTCGTCCGCAGAAGCGCAATTTCGGTGACAAATACAGTTGGGTCATGTCCCCGCGCTGGTTCGATAAGCGAACCGGCGATCACCTCGCCCTCGACACCGGCGGAGGCCCCATCGCGCGCCTCTGGTCCACCGCCCTTTCGGGGCTAGTGGATATTGGCTACATCAAAGCCACCGGCCAAAGCGTTAAAATCTATCTCCCCAAAACCGCCTCCATGCCTGAAACCGAATTCGAATGGAAGATTCCCAAATGGTCCAACGCCATTGAGCGCGATCGCGCCAGAACTTATTTCCAGGCGTATGCTGCGGCGTGCGCACTTTATTTCGTGGACAAAGCTCTGGCGGAATTGCATGCCGGAAATACCAAAACCTGGCAGGAATTCAAAGTCCCCGATGAAGCCATTGGTTGCGGCTTCCACGAAGCAGTGCGCGGCGTGCTTTCGCATCATGTGGTCATTCGCGGCGGCAAAATCGCCAACTATCACCCATACCCCCCCACCCCCTGGAACGCCAATCCCCGAGATATTTATGGTACACCCGGTCCGTACGAAGATGCAGTTCAGAACACCCCCATCTTTGAGGAAAACGGCCCCGATAAATTTAAAGGGATTGATATCATGCGCGCGGTACGAAGCTTCGACCCCTGCTTGCCCTGTGGCGTGCATATGTACCTGGGAAATGGCAAAACCCTGGAAACCCGCCACGCCCCGATGTTCGGACATTACAAATAGGGCAGAGATATCGGATCAAACGTTGCAAGACACGGAAAATGCAATCCCCTTGCTCCTAATTTTGCGTTGCCGGTTTTTTCTGGACACAAGGAATTTAAGAAGACCACACCATCCCAGGTGCATACATGAACGACAACGCAGATTTACTTTCGCATTTGCACAAGTTGATTCATCAGCTGGAAACCACCGCCGATCCCGCCACGCAGGCGCGCTTAAAGCAAATCGTGCAGACGCTGATGGATTTTCACGCACAGGCCATCACGCGCATGCTCGAGCAGATTGCTGATAGTGAAATTTCTGGTTGTGCTCTGATCGATAACCTAGCCGAAGATGATCTGGTTTCCAGCCTGCTGCTGCTTTACAACATCCATCCGCTGGATATGCAGGCGCGCATCGCCCAGGCACTGGATAAGGTTCGTCCCTATCTTCATTCGCACGGAGGAAATGTCGAGCTGCTCAGCACCAGCGATGGCATCGTCCGCCTGCGCTTACATGGCAGTTGCCACGGCTGCCCATCTTCCGCCGCCACGCTCAAACAAACCATCGAAACCGCAATTTACGAAAAAGCTCCCGATGTTTTGGGAATTGAAGTGGAAGGCGAAGTCCACAATATCGCGGTTGTGTCATCGGCGGGTCGCCTGCCCCTACCGATCCTAACCGCTTAAAAGTTTTACCTCGGAGGACACGGAGCGCACGAAGAGAAAATAAAAGCGATTCTTCTCCGTTCACTCCGTGGTAATATTAACTTCTGATGAGCGCTAACCCGCCATCCTCGCCGCTCGCCGCCTTGCGAAAGTTTCACCGTGATGAGGCCGCGGTCCAGGAACGTTGTGAATTGTGCGGGCTGGCACTCCGTCCCCAACATCAGCATTTGATTGAACCTGCCAACAGGCGTCTGGTTTGCGCGTGCGATGCGTGTGCTATTTTGTTCGAGGATCCGAGGCAGAATCGTTACCGTAGAGTGCCACGTCGTATTCAGGTTCTCAATAATTTCGCGATATCCGATGCACAATGGGAATCGCTGCATTTGCCGATCAATCTCGCGTTTTTTTATTTCAGTTCACCCGCCCAGCGCGTAATTGCGATGTTTCCCAGCCCCGCAGGAGCTACCGAGTCGCTTTTACCGCTCGAGCACTGGAGCGATTTGGTCCATGCGAATCCCACGCTTAGTAATTTAATACCGGATGTAGAGGCGCTTCTGGTTCATCGTGTTGGCGATCCGCATCAGTATTTTCGAGTGCCGATCGACGAATGTTTCAAGCTCGTCGGAATCATCCGCACACATTGGCGCGGGCTTTCCGGCGGAGTCGAAGTCTGGAAAGAACTCGCCCTCTTTACCCAATCACTCGAGCAACGTGCCGGTTAACCCTATGCCTGATTTATCTTTCCAAGTCGAAAGCGCCCAGGCAGTGAAACATGCCGCCAGCCCCTTGCTGCATTTCAAATTAAACATCGATAATCGCACCAGCGATCCGGTGCACACCATCGTGCTCAACTGCCAGATCCGGATCGATCCGCTTCAGCGCACCTATGCGGAGAATGAGCAAAACGGCCTGCGCGATCTCTTCGGTGAGCGCTCGCGCTGGGGTCAAACCCTCAAGCCCATGCTCTGGACCCACGCCAGCGTCATCGTGCCAGCGTTTAAGGAGAGCACCACCGCCAATTTGCCTGTTCCCTGCACATACGATTTCAATATTGCCGCGACGAAATATTTCCACGCTCTCCAGGATGGCGAAATTCCCCTCACGCTGCTCTTTAGCGGCTCTATCTTTTATGATCCCGGCGAGGGTCATTTGCAGGTCGCACAAATCCCCTGGGAGAAGGAAGCGCGCTTCCGCCTGCCCGTAAAAATCTGGCGCGAAATGATGGATATCTACTATCCCAACACCGCCTGGCTCTGCTTGCACAAAGACGCTTTCGATCATCTCCATCGCTACAAAAGCGAAAACACGCTTCCAACCTGGGAGCGCGCAATCGAAAAACTTTTGGCACAGGCAGAGATAACCAAATGAATCGCGCCGTCGTCGATAAAATCGCCAATGCCGTCCTCTATGAAGGATATGTTCTCTACCCTTATCGCCCCTCGGTGAAAAACAAACAACGCTGGACCTTCGGCGGCATCTACCCCCAGGCGTGGACCACCTCCCACAACGCCAGCGACCCATGCCTGATGCAAACCGAATGTCTCCTCGAAGGCCCTGGCCCAACCGTCCATATCATCGTGCGCTTTCTCCAACTTATCGATCGCACGGTTGGTCAATTGTCCGATCAATCATTCCACCCCGTGCCATTCCTCGAAATTGCTGGTAAACGCTACCAACCTTGGCAAGAAGCCATCGAACGCGAAATTGACCTCGGCGAATTTTCTCTTGCCGATCTGCTTGCAACCATCGAGCAACCTTTTTGTTTCCTCGCAGAAAAAACCGAAGAAATTCTGCGCGCTGCTGATAATCACCCCGCCGGCATCCTCTGGCGCCGCCGCGAATCGATCCAACTCTCCATCTGCATGTCCGCCCAAACTCTCTCCGAAAATCTCTCCAGACTTACAATCACCATCACCAACCAGACTTCTCTTTCCCCCTCACCCGCTGATTGTAGTGCGTGGTCTCGCGACGAAGTCCTTCTCCGCGCCTTAGTCTCCACCCACACTATCCTCGGCATCCGCGATGGCGAATTTATTTCGCTCACCGATCCGCCAAGCCATTTGAAGCAATCAGCCCAAAACTGCCAAAATATCGGTGCCTGGCCCGTCCTGGTCGGCACCGAACCCGCGCGCGATACGATTCTCTCCTCCCCCATCATTCTCAGCGACTATCCCGAGATCGCGCCCGAAAGCCCCGGCGATCTCTTCGATGGTCTGGAGATCGACGAAATCCTCACTCTCCGCATCATGACCCTCACCGACGAGGAAAAGAAAAACGCTGCCGCCACTGACGAGCGCGTCGGCCAGCTCCTGCAGCGCACTGAATCGCTTGCTCGCCAGCAAATGATGAACCTGCACGGCGCCATCCGTGGAATGAAACCTACCGCAGGATCGCAGCCATGACCCAGCTCCCGCCCGGCGACCCATTTTCCTTTGACCCCCCTGCCCAGAAATTAACGCAGGTGCAAATCGATAGCGCCTGTGTGAAAGTCGGCGATCGCGTGCGCCTCCGCCCCCTGGCTCGCGCCGATATTCTTGATATGGCATTGAATGGCCGAACCGCCACCGTCCTATCCATCGAACAGGACTTTGAAGACCGTATCCATGTTGCGGTCACCGTCGACGACGACCCCGGAAAAGACTTCGGCGCCGCCGGTCAAATAGGCCACCGCTTTTTCTTCGCAATCGACGAAATTGAACCGCTCTCCACATAAACTGGCAGTGGCACTTCGGTGCCACTGAAAATAGTGCCTACCAATCCAAACATCCTCATCGCCGGCATCGGCAACATCTTTCTCGGCGATGACGCCTTCGGCTCCGAGGTCGCCCGCCGCCTTTTAACCCAAAATTGGCCTCCCAACGTCAAAATCGTCGATTTTGGGATACGCGCTTTGGATCTAACTTATGCGCTGCTGGAATCCTGGGATGTTGTTATCTTAATTGATGCCGCCCCGCGCGGCGGTGCGGTTGGCACGCTCTATCTGATCGAGCCAGAGCCTGCGGAGGTTCTCGCAACATCAGAGGCGATGCCCGGCGAAATGCTCATCGACGCTCACGGCATGGATCCCATCAAGGTGCTTCGCCTGGTCCATTCCATGGGCGGAAAAATAAACCGGCTTCTGCTCCTGGCCTGCGAGCCTTCGAGCAATGCCGACGAAATGGAAATGGAGATGTCCCCAAACGTACAGGCAGCCATCCCCGAAGCCGTCGCAATGATCGAATCGCTGGTATCAAAATTAGTTGCTGTGCCATCCACGAGTCCAAAGTAAGATTTAAGTTAAGGAGCTGTGTAATATGTTGAGCGTCAAGGAACCTCTTAAAAAAGCCGTGGTCGGGAAAAAAATTTCCAACTCACGCGCGCAGGCCGAGCATCGCGCTATCACCATCTTTGGCAAAGTCGTCCTGTTGGCCGGCGCGTTTTTGGTGATCCGCTCGATTCCGGACATTATTCGTTATGTGAAGATGGAATTGATGTAAGGAACTGGTTCAAATGCCATGCACGAATTGTCAATTGCGATGAGCCTTCTCGATGCTCTGGAGGAGGAAGCCGAGCGTCGTAAAGCTCGCGTGATCGCCGCTCACGTGCGATTAGGCCCGTTATCTGGTGTGGTAAAAGAGGCCTTGGTTTCTGCTTTTGAAATGGCGCGCCAGTCCACCCTGCTGGCCAATTGCCAATTGGTGATTGAAGATGTGCCCATTGTCGTATTTTGCCCCGTGTGCAATGCCGAGAGACCGCCGGTATCCATTCAGGAAATGTGCTGCTCATTCTGCGGCACACCGACGCCTCGAGTCATCACCGGCAGCGAAATGGAACTCAAGGCTTTGGAGATCGAATCATGAGCACTCCCAGGCTCGTTGAAGTCCGCCAGAAAATTCTCAAGCAAAACGACGTCACCGCCCGCGCGCTGCGCCAGCGTTTTCATGATGCCGGCATATTTGTTATCAGCCTGGTCTCTTCGCCCGGAGCCGGCAAAACCGCCTTTCTCGAGCGCGTTCTAACCCTGGCAGCAAAAAACTATCGCGTTGCCGCCTTGGTAGGCGATCTGGCCACGGACAATGACGCCGCCCGCCTCTCCCGCAGCGGCGCTCCCGTTAAGCAAATCACAACCGGCACCGTATGTCACCTCGAAGCACAGATGATCCACGATGCAATCGAAGGTTGGTTCCCTTTGGAAAATCCTTTTTCTTCACAGGAGAGCCGGGCTATCCCCGGCCCGCAATTACCCGTCTCCCCTGAAATCCTGTTCATTGAAAACGTCGGCAACCTGGTTTGCCCCTCCAGTTACGATCTGGGCGAAGACCTTCGCCTCGTGCTCCTCAGCGTTACCGAAGGCGAAGATAAACCCCTGAAATATCCCACTATTTTCAACACCGCCGACGTCGCGGTTATCACCAAGATGGACCTCGCCGATGCCGTCGGCTTTGATCGCGCCGCCGCCTATCACAGCATACACTCCGTCCGCCCCGGCATGACGATTCTTGAAGTCTCCGCCAAATCCGATGCCGGCCTCGATTCCTGGCAGCGATTTTTTACCCAACGCCTTGACCAATGGAGGATGCGATGCGCTTCGCCGATCTCCACTTGAAGCGAAAAATCGTTTTCACGCTCCTTTCCCTGATCGCCATCAATGTGATTATCTGGTGCGCTGCCTTCATGACATTTCAGCACTTTGCGCTTTTGCTGGGCACCAGCACGCTCGCCTACACATTCGGCCTTCGCCACGCCCTGGATGCCGACCACATCTCCGCGATTGATAACGTAACTCGCAAGCTTATGCAGGATGGCAGAAAACCCGTCCTGGTCGGCTTTTTCTTTTCCCTGGGTCATTCCACGATTGTCATTCTGCTCACCATCGCCATCGCTCTCACCGCAGCGCACGTGCAATCGCACTTTCCTTCCCTTCAGCGCGTCGGAGGTCTGATCGGAACCTCCATCTCCGCACTTTTCCTCCTGCTCATCGCAGGTATGAATCTCCTTATCCTTCGCGGCGTATTCAGTGCCTTCACCCGCTTCCGCAACGGCGGATGTCCTTCTGACGAGCCCCTTGATGATCAGTTAGCGCATCTCGGCCTCATGGGCCGCATCTTCCGCCCCATCTTTCGCCTGGTGGACCGGAGTTGGAAGATGTATTTCGTTGGCTTGCTATTTGGCCTCGGTTTCGACACCGCCACCGAGATCGGCCTGCTCGGCATCTCCGCCGCCGCCGCCGCGCAGGGGCTTCCTATCTGGTCAATCCTGATCTTCCCGATGCTTTTCACCGCCGCCATGTGCCTGCTTGACACCGCCGATGGGATTCTCATGCTCGGGGCATACGGCTGGGCGTTTATTCACCCCCTGCGCAAGCTCTATTACAACATGACCATTACTGCCGTCTCGATCCTCATCGCGCTTTTCGTCGGCGGAATTGAAATTCTCAGTGTCATTGCCGGCCAATTTCAACTGCAGGGAAAATTCTGGAATACCATCAACTGGCTCGGCGACGATTACCATTTCTGGCGCGTCGGGCTTTCCATTATTTCCATTTTCATCTTCAGTTGGATCGCATCCATCCTCACTTATAAATGGATGGGCTACCATCACCTCGAAACCGCGCTAGAATTGGAAGGATAAACGCTTCCTTGCTGTTTTAGAGCACATCGACCTTATCTATCAATTAGAGCGGTGCGCGTATTCGTATAGCGTGACTATATCGTTTACTTAAGGTTTTGCTCTCCTTGGGGTACCGCGAGCCTTCTCTATATAAATACTTGTCACGTATTCGACTCAAATTTAGAGCGACTCCGCGACGGAAGGGGCGGGTGGCTGCGTTGGTGGCACTTCTGCATTTTGGCTCGGTGCCGATGCTTCTTCCTTCGGAGGAGCGGCGAGGATTTCGAAATCATGGCCGGCGTCGGCGACTACTTCTTCGCTCTGGGTGGGGCGCACGATTACCTTCTTTTCGCGGATCAATTCCAACAGAGCTAGAAACACGCCGATCATTTCGGAGCGCGATTGGCGACCAACGAGAAGCTGTTTGAAGGAGAGAGTTTTTTCGCGGCGGATGCGATCCTCGATGTCGGCGGCGTGCAGGTCGATGGGTGTGTCGTCGTACACCACCTCATGGGCGGTGGGCTTGCGCACGCCGACTTCCTTCATCAATTGATTGAACGAAGCGAACAGATCCCAGATTTGCACTTCATCCAGATCGATCGGAGGAGGCTCGTCGGCTTGGCCATCGAGTTTGCCGGGAATGCGCGGAAAACGAGAGGCGAACGTTTGCTGCTGCCGTTCCAACGCGAAAGCAGAATCCTTGAAGCGCTTGTATTCCAGTAGCTTCTGAATCAGTTCATAACGCGGATCAGCCAGGTCGGCAGCGGCGGAAGATTCCTGGCCTGGAACGGGCGGCGGCTTGGGAAGCAGCGTCGCGGATTTAATTTCCATCAGCGTCGCCGCCATCACCAGAAAATCGCCAGCAAGATTGATGTCGAAAGAACTGCTTCGCAGCATCTGCATGTAGGACATGTAGCTGTCGGTGATGCTGGAGATGGGGATGTCGTAAATATCCAGCTCGTCGCGCTTGATGAGGTACAAGAGCAGATCGAGGGGGCCGTTGTAGATGTCGAGCTCGACGCGGTAGTCCACGGAGATATTTTAGGTGCGGACGAGGAGAAATGGAATGACATGGGTAGCGCGGTGCTGCGCACACGCCGCCAAATAATCCCGGCCAAATATTTAGCGGC
>DASXDR010000172.1:0-3853 GCA_036490535.1 Tepidisphaeraceae bacterium
CATCGCGCATGGTGGAAGAACTTTCTTCGCGATTCGGGCGGCACCGGCTTCTGGCATGAGACCTATCTGATGCAGGGCGGCATGGAAGCCATTTATGACGACGTCTTGCAGCCGATCGGCTTTATGCGATTTGCTCCTCTGAAACCTGCTCGAGGCTCCATGTTCGGCGCGGCCAAACGCGCTGCCAGCGGCGGGAACCCCGAACCTGTCGTACGCGAGGAAGATTTGTACGGAAAGTAGGCCGTCAGGCGTTACTTTGGTTCGGGAAAAGTATTCGCTATTGCTTCGCCTATTCCCATTTTGGTGCTAAAATCCCGCCAGTACCCAAAGTGGATTTCGATTGTTTTATTCGATACAAGTACCGGTCATAGCGTGTCGCGGACAATTCAATCCCAACTCACCCCCGGAGATTAGAAATGGCAGACGATAAAGAACGCACACGTGCAATCGACCTCGCGCTCTCGCAAATTGAGAAGCAGTTTGGCAAGGGCTCCATCATGCGCCTCGGCAGTAAAGAGGCCATTGTCCCCATCTCTGTCATCTCCACCGGATCGATTTCTTTTGACGCTGCGTTAGGTGTTGGCGGCGTTCCGCGGGGCCGCGTGATTGAGATTTTCGGGCCGGAGTCATCCGGCAAAACCACCATCACGCTGCAGATTATTGCGGAAGCCCAGAAGGCAGGCGGCATGGCGGCGTTTGTGGATGCAGAGCATGCGCTTGATCCGCAGTACGCCAAAAAGCTCGGCGTAGATGTCGACAATCTGCTGATCTCTCAGCCCGATTACGGTGAGCAGGCTCTCGAAATTACCGAAGCGCTGGTGCGTTCGGGTGCGATCGATGTGCTGGTCGTCGACTCGGTAGCGGCGCTGGTGCCGAAGGCCGAGCTCGACGGCGAGATGGGCGATTCGCACATGGGATTGCAGGCGCGGTTGATGTCGCAGGCGCTTCGCAAGCTGACCGGGACTGTTTCGAAGTCGCGTACCTCGCTGATCTTCATCAATCAAATCCGCGAAAAAATTGGCGTCATGTTCGGCAATCCGGAGACGACAACCGGTGGTCGCGCATTGAAATTTTATTCCTCCGTGCGCATCGACATTCGCCGCATCGCTGCCGTCAAAGAGGGCGATATTGTGGTGGGCTCGCGGACTAAGGTAAAGATCGTGAAGAACAAGGTGGCCGCGCCCTTCCGCGATGCCGAATTCGACATTCTGTACGGTGAAGGCATCTCTCGCGAAGGCGATGTTCTGGACCTGGCCGTGGTGCACAACATCGTTGAAAAATCCGGAGCCTGGTACAGTTTTTCCGGCGAGCGCATCGGTCAAGGCCGCGAAAATGTCCGGCAATATCTGAAAGACAACAAGGACACGTTCGCGCGCATCGAGACCACCTTGCGGCAGAAACTGGGCATCGCCGCCAAGAGCGATGCGCCCGACGTTCCGCCCATCCCGGTCAACGGAGCCGCCGCCGCGCAAGAAGTGATCAAGGCCGGCAGCCGCAAATAGAGTTTCAAATCTGCAATAGTGGAGGGACATTTGAGACGAACATCCGGTCCCGGGTGTTCGTCTTTAAACGAGATACGATACAGTATGTATGTATGGTATAGTTAGTATCTCTTCATAATTGGAAGATTGGAGATTGAATGAAAAGTGATGCAGACCAAATCAGGGAGTATGTGTGGATTCAATACATCGAGCCCGCGCGACACAGGGGAGACACCAAGGTCAGCATAAAATCCGGCGATATTGTGAAAGG
Organism: Tepidisphaeraceae bacterium; assembly: GCA_036490535.1. Lineage (GTDB taxonomy): Bacteria > Planctomycetota > Phycisphaerae > Tepidisphaerales > Tepidisphaeraceae > DASXDR01. The sequence continues at coordinate 1,753 of DASXDR010000172.1, forward strand.
GCTGAATCTGAAAAACAAGACGCCCAACGTATGTACTGCGCTGCGCTCCAAGATCTTTCAAACAACATACGGAGTGCAATTGGTCGGCGAACAGGGGCCTCCTTCGGGCATGAGCACGACCGTGGTTTTCACGTATAAGCTTGAGAATCGCAGGCAGGTAAAGTCCGAGTCTCCGTCGGCATTCGAACGGCTGCGGGGGATTGCAAAAGGGATGTTTCCTGCGGGCGAGTGGGAGCGCTCTATCCGGAAGGATCGCCGGAATTTTTATGCGAAAACGGGCGATCCGCACAAGAGTAAGCGCGGATGAGCCGCGTTTACTGGGACACGATGCTTTTTGTGTACTGGATGGAGGGCCATCCAGCGTATGCACGAAGAATTGAGGAAATCCGCAAAAGTATGGACCGGAGGCAGGATTCGCTTTGCACCAGTGTCTTTGCTTTGGGAGAACTGCTGGTAAAGCCCTACAAGCTGAAAAAGCCTGATTGGATGGGGGCGATACACGACTATCTGCAAAGTTCAGAGGTCGAAGTTTTGCCGTTTGATGTGGAGACTGCGGAAATTTTCGCGAGAATCCGCGCCGATTACAATGTCTCTCCCGCCGATGCGATCCATCTGGCGAGCGCGGCGCAGTTCCGAGCCGACCTTTTTTTGACCAATGACCGGCGCCTGAGTCGGCTTTCCATCCCCGGTATCCATTTTATTGCGGGATTGGATACAAATCTTTTCTAGCGCGGGTGCTGGGGACGACAAGGATTCCGCCGCCGCAGGCCGTCCGCCGATTGGATTGCGTGTTCAACTTCAGCCCCTTACAATCCAATGTGTCGTGAATTCTGTCCGCGCCATCTATCCCGGCACCTTCGATCCACTGACCAACGGTCATCTTGATCTGATCGCGCGCGGCGCAAAAATCTTCGATCACCTGGTTGTCGCCATCCTGAATAACTCCGAAAAGCAGCCGCTTTTCTCTGTTCAGGAGCGGGTGGAGATGATCCAGGAAACCACGCGCGAGTTCGATAACGTTTCTGTCAGCCAGTTCGATGGCCTGTTGGTCGATTTTGCGCGGCTGCAACATGCTCAGGCGCTGCTGCGCGGCATCCGGGCCGTCAGCGATTATGAGTATGAACTGCAAATGGCGCTGATGAATCGACGCCTGGCGCCCGAGCTGGAAACGGTCTTTATGATGCCCGCGGAGCACTATTCCTACCTCAGCTCGCGCCTGATTCTCGGGGTTTTCCGGCTCGGTGGATCGGTGGAAGGATTGGTGCCGCCGACCGTGATCGAACGCCTGCGCGCCCGCACTTCCCGGGATGAGGGGCAAGAAGGATAGGATATTCACCGCTTTCCGGCTATGCCACTTGGCCTGCGTCGCCAACTCTGCGAAACTAGAAGTATCATGACTACCTCAGTTGCCCAGAAAATCTTCGCCGATCGGGTCAATCGGATTGAAGTTTCCGCCACCATGGCCGTGACTGCCGAGGCAGCCAGGCTGCGTGCCCAGGGTATCAACCTGGTGGATTTTGGAGCGGGCGAGCCTCACTTCCCGACGCCGCGTCACATCAAGGACGCCGCGATCGCCGCCATTGAATCCAACTTCACCCGCTATACCGCGGTCAGTGGCATTCCGGAATTGCGCAAGGCCATTGTCGAGCGCCACGCGACAGATTTTCGATCGAATTACACGCCCGACGAAGCGATTTTCACCACCGGCGGCAAGCTGGCCTTGTTTGAGGCCATCAATGTGCTTGTCGATCACGGGGATGAAGTTGTGCTGCCCGTGCCGTACTGGGTTTCGTTTAAAGACATCATCCAATTCGCAGGCGGTACGCCGGTGTATTTGGAAACCAACGAGGCGGAGAACTTCCGCATCACCGCGCCCGCTATCGAGCGGATGATTACGCCACGCACAAAGGCGATCGTTTTGAATTCGCCGTCGAATCCTTCCGGGGCTGTCATTGCTCCCAAGGACCTGGAGCAGGTGGTGCGGCTGGCGCACGCGCGCGGCATCTATGTGCTGCTGGACGAGTGTTACGCGTATCTGCAACACACCGGCGTGCCCATTTCCGGCGGCAGTTTTACAGACTGCAAAGAGCACGTCATCGTT
>DASXDR010000193.1:0-7583 GCA_036490535.1 Tepidisphaeraceae bacterium
CGGCACGCTTTATGCCATGGGCGATGATCACAATCTCTACGCGATTAATCCGAGCACCGGAGCATCGACGCTGATCGGAGCAACGGGATTGAATGGCTCGTATAGCTGACTGGGCATGTCTACAGGATCGAGCACTTTGTATATCTCAGCTGGATCGGATCTTTATACGGTAAATACGTTCACGGGTGCTGCGACGCTGGACGAAACATTAGGGTCGTTTCAGCTAGGTGCAATTGTGATGGAAAGTGGCACGCTTTATGGCGGGGCGGATTCGCCGAATAACGATATCATTAACATCAACAATAACGATTCGACGGTTTCGGCCTTAAGCGGAACATCGGGAAATTTCTGGGGGCTGGCGGCAACGGTGGTGCCGGAGCCTTTGCCGGCGCCTGTGCTGGGGGCGGCTATGTTGTTAGCAGCCATGGGAATGAGGCGGCACAAAGTCGCGTAATTACATAGTAATTTAAGGGCGGCATTTGCCGCCCTTCTTGTTTGCGGATTTTCGGAAAACAGGATGTGGATTAATCCTGCTTGCGACGGCGGCGGGCGAGGGGGATCAGGGCTAATGCTGTCAGAGCGAGTGTCGAGGGTTCGGGAACGACGAAATCAACACCGCCGTTGACGTAGTCGTAGGTGTTGGTGCCGTCAGCGACGGCAACGCCGTAGATGGGGCCGGCGACGTTGGGGTTGTTGCCGTTGCTCCAGACGCAGACGACGTCGTTATTGGGGAGATTGAACATCAGGCCATAGACGTCCAGCGTGCCGCCGAAGAAGGGGTAATCGGTGCAGACACTCGGCGAGCCAGCGGGGTAGAAGTTGTTGTCGTAGCTAAGGGAGGAGCTGCGGGGCGTACTAGGGACGCCGTTGGTGACCGTGAATTGGCTGAAGTCAGGCGCGGTGACCGCAGCCGGGAGGGGGTTCACGGGGTCGATCGGGACGATGTTGGAGATGCCGACGTTGGTGATATTGAGGCCGGGGTTGGAATCGGAAAAGGTGCCGGTGATGTTGGTGATATCGTCGATGCCGCCTGGATTTGCGGTGTAGGTGATGGTGCCTTGGGCAGTGATGCCGGACCCGCTGAGGGTGAAGTTGGTCACGTCGGCGTGGGCGTGCGCTGCAAGGGCTATGGCGGCGGTCAAAGATAATGCTGATAAAATTTTCCGGTTCATTTCCGTACTCCTCTAAAACCGTGGGTTTGTGATTCAAATCACCATTGCGGTGCTGGGGCGATGGTAGCTATGCGGGGGTGAAAGTCAAAAGGACAAAGTTGATGTGTCAAATGCCATTTAATTTCTTAAACCAGAAAGCGTGCCGACAAAGAAATAAAATCGCTCTATAATCCGTTCGGAAGAATCAGGAGACTAATGCAAATCAAGTTGAAATTATTGTCTGTTATGTTGCTGAGCGCTGGTCCGGTGATGGCTGAGGCGACGCTGAATACGCTGGTGAATTTTGATCGGACCAGCAATGGGGCGAATCCGCTGGGCGCTCTGATCGCGGATAGTGCAGGCAATCTTTATGGCACGAGCAACACCGGCGGATTGGACGGCGACGGGACTGTTTTTGTCATCAACGCGAAGAATCATACGCTCACCACACTGGCGACTTTTAGCGGCGGGAACGGGGCGAATCCGGCGGCGGGGCTTGTGCTTGATTCGGCGGGAGATTTATACGGAACGACCAGCAGTGGTGGATCGGGCGGTCAGGGAACTGTTTTTGATTTCAATATCAAGAACAATTCTTTCAGCACGCCGGCTTCGTTCAATTTCACCAACGGCGCTTCGCCGGAGGCGAATTTGTTGCTGGATAGCGAGGGCAATTTGTATGGCACGACCAACGGCGGCGGGGCAAATTATCAAGGCACGGTTTTTAAAGTTGCTGCGGGGACCCACACGCTCAGCACCCCGGTGACATTCAACAATACTAATGGCTCTTACCCCACGGGTGGATTGTTCATGGATGGGATGGGCAATGTATTTGGCACGACCTCGCAGGGCGGTGCGAGCAGCGACGGCACGGTATTCGAGATTGTGGCGGGGAGTAACACGGTTAATCCATTGGTCACTTTCAATGGCACGAACGGCTCGGGGCCGGCTTGCACTTTGATTGCCGATGCTGCGGGGAATCTCTATGGCACGACCGGCTATGGGGGAGCCAATAGCGACGGCACTATTTTCAAAATCGCGGCTGGCACGGGAGACCTTACCACGCTGGCGACGTTTGATGGTTCGCAGGGAGAATATCCGAGCGCGGGGCTGATTGCTGATGCAGCGGGGAATTTGTATGGAACGGCTTTTTATGGCGGATCGGGCGGCGAGGGAACGGTCTTCGAGCTTGCTGCTGGCAGCAGTACCATTACGACGCTGGCGGAATTCGATGGCGATAACGGCGCATTTCCCATGACCAGCCTGATCGCGGATTCATCGGGAAATCTTTACGGCACAACGTTCGAAGGCGGGACGAATGGTGTGGGGACGGTGTTCGAATTGACCAATACTGGATTTGTTGTTCCCGAGCCTGGTGCGCTAGCGCTTCTTGCTGTTGCGGGCTTATTTTTGCGTCGAGTTCGCTGAGAAGGTATCGGCATCAATTTTGGGGAAGAATTGTGTTGTCGAAAAAGCGTCCCGAGAGCTTGCCGTGAACCGCAAGGAGAGCCAAGAAGGCTTGGGTTACACGGCTAAGATTTTATTAAAAATGTTCCCATAAAAAGGTGATTGCGATGTTGGGTTTTGTGCAAAGACTTGAGGGGCGGGTTCTGTTTTCTGGTTCATCCGTTACCGGAGTAACTTTGGCGGCGGACTATGGGCGGGTAGTTGCTGATACGGCAGTGGCGAACGGGGCGCTGAAGACACTCACTGTTGAACTCAAAACGGATAACACGACCTTGGCTCGGGATATCAAGTCGCTGGCGAAATCGAATGTAGCTTTGCTGAAAATAGTGAAAGCGGACGAGGCGGTGGCGAATAAGGAATTGACGGCAGATTTGCATGCGCTGCTCAAGCCAGGTGCGGCGCTGGCAAAAAAAGCAGCTATCGATGGAAATTTGCTGACGAAAAATCCCGCCGCGACGGTGCTGGCGCGGGCGACAACTGAGCAAGCCAATCTGGGCACGATTACCTCCTCGCCGCTGGCAAGCTTGAATGCGGCGCTGGCCGATACGACTTTGACTACGGACATAAATGCGCTGGCTTCGGCCAACCCTGGCGATGCTGCGCTGGCGGCGGACGTTGCGACGGCGACAAGCCAAATTTCTGCCCAACACACCGCCATCAGCAATGCAGGAACGCAATTTATAACGGACGTCAATGGACTGGCTACTGATCTCTCATCGGTGATCTCCTCGGTGCCGGCTGGCACGAGCAGTCAGAATGCGATCAGCGATTTGGCTGTCCTGCTGCCTAAGCTAACCGGGTCAGCAACCTATACCCGTGGGGGGAACCTCTGGGGGAGCGAAGATGACTTGACCCTCCATATCAATGACGTGGATCGGGGTGGCAATATCTCCGGGAACCTCAGCGGCGGGTTTACGACGGATGACGTCTCCAGTTCTCTGCATGATGCCAAGGTCACAGCGGCCGGCAAATTCTCCGCCAAGGTGGTTACCAGCATTATCAGCTATGCCTCGATTTCCGGGCAATTCACAATCAATCAAGCTACCGGGGCGGTCACGCTGAAAGGAACATTCAAAGACGGGCTTTCCGAGGGAAGGTTCACTGCCTCGACCTAATTGAGTGACGCCAACGTATTCTCGTAATCATTTGAGAGCAGCGTGAACCGTATCGAGGCGGCAGCTTCGGCGACGGAAGGCTAAGATGCTAGTGGCGGCCAGCAGCATGGTGAGAGAAGCGGGTTCGGGGACCGTCAATTCAAATACATCGCCATCGTCATACAAACCACCGTGGCTAGCGGCACCGTAGATATTTCCCTGAGCGTCAGCGATCAGGCTGGATGCGGGGAAATCGCCATCGCTGCCGGAAAAGCTCCAGATTGTCGCAAGCTTCTGAGTTTGTGCGCTGATTTCAAAAACAGTGCCGAGATTGTTAGTCCCGCCGAAATTGGTCGTGCCAAAAAGATTGCCATTGCTGTCGATGTACAACTCATTGAGCGGATTGGCGCCGTTGGTAGTGTCGAAGGTCGCCAGGGGAATCACCTGCCCGGTGCCGGCCTGGATTTCGTAGACACTGCCTACGCCGCCCGGACCGGAATATCCTTCGAGTGTGCCAGTGGTCATGCCGTAAAGATTTCCATGCGAATCTTCGATAACGCCGCCTGCGGGATAAGCGCCGTTAGAGCCATTGAATGTCGCAATGGTTTGCGGAGTCGTCGATCCGGGAGAGAGCTTGTAGACAGTGCCGTCGTTGCTCGTGCCCCCTTCTCGAGTTGCTCCGTATATGGTCCCGTCGGAGGTTACCAGCAATTTTCCTACGGGGATGGCTCCGTCGTTACCATTGAACGTAACCAGCGTGGAGATGGTGCTGGTTCCGGCAGCAACTTTGAATAGAGTGCCGTCGCCGGTATCGATAGTGGTGTAACCTTGGCCGCCGTAATCGGTAGCGCCATAAAAATTGCCGAGTGAATCAGAAACGAGCCCTGAATCGAAAGGATTGGCGCCAGTAGTGGGGCCATTAAAAGAAGCCAGCGTGGTCGCGGAATGAGAGCCCGAGGCGACCTTAAAAAGCACGCCATCGTTATTTGTCCCGCCATACACGGTCAAGCCAGTGAGATTCCCCGATTGGTCCAAGATGAAGGGCCCGGCGGGAATATTCAGAGCGCCGGGGGCATTGCTCGGAAAATTCACCACCACATTTCCGACATGGGTGCCCGCCATGATCTCCACGATCGCTCCTCCGCCGGTATTGGTTGGATTATCGAAAAGAGCCTGGCTGGTGGCATAGATATCTCCCGAGGAATCGATAGTCAGGTCGCCGGCGACCTGCATACCATCGGATCCTCCGGTGAAATTGTATATTGGGGTAAGTTGATATCCCCAGGAGGGGCAGGCAAGAAAGCCGCCCATCGCGAGCAATCCACAAAACGCAAAACGCCGCTGATACGGAAATACTTTGTGCATTTTCCTCTCCCGAGCAGTTGGATTACAAATGGCGATGTAAAATGAAGGCCTCCAATTTGCCCCTCATTTAACACGCTGGAGAATTATAACTTGGTATCAAGACGGCATCAAAGGAAAAATGTCGCGATTCTAATTTATCAATTCCCAATCTCACTCATTACAATCCTCCTCCATGAAAATTCTCATCATGGCTGACATGGAAGGCGTTTCGGGGATTATTAACTGGGATCAGGTCAACGGGGGAGCGCCGCTTTATGAAGAGGGTCGGCGGTTATATACCGAGGAAGTGGTCGCGGCGGTACATGGCGCTCGCCGGGGCGGGGCAACTGAAATCGTTGCTGTTGATTGCCACGGTGCGGGTAAAGGGTGGAATTTCAATTCGTTTATTCCGGAGATGATGGAGTGCGATTGGGTTTCGGGGCATGCCTGGGGGAGATATACCGAATTGCTGGAGCAGGGTTGCGATGCGGCGCTGATGATCGGTATGCATGCGCGCGCGAATACGCCTGATGGCGGATTGTGCCACACGATTTCTACTACTACCTGGCGGAATTTGTGGTTCAACAAGGATCTCGTCGGCGAGTTCGGCATCAATTCGGCGGTGTGTGGTTATTACGATTGCCCGGTGGTTTTAATCACTGGCGACGAAGCGACTTGCCGAGAGGGACGCGAATTGCTCGGCAATGGTTTGCATGCCTGTCAGGTGAAAAAATCTTTGACGCGCTATTCTGCTCGAAATATGCCGCCGAAATTGGCGCGAAAGAAAATCGAGGAGGCAGCGTACGAAGCGGTTAAATCGCCCATTAAGGTTAAGCCGTACAAACCCGCCAAGCCGTGCACGATCACGATTGAGCTGGGCACGGTGGAGAGCGCGCTGGGATTCATGGGCCGACATGGCGTGGAGATTGTGGAGCCACTGAAAGTTATTTCGCGCGCTAGGGATTGGATGACCGCTTGGAATCAGATCTGGAAGTGGACCTGATGCGAGGGCGAGCATGAATAAAACCGTTGCACAGATTATTTCGCGCATCGCGATGGCGATTGTGGGGGCAGCGATGATTTATGGCGGCATCTGGTGCTTTCGCGTGGAATCGATGGTTGTTACAGCTGGGCAGCAATTCGATCCGCACGCGCATTATGTCGGGTTACATCGATCGTTTCCTTTGCCCGTGACGATCGGGTTGGGATTGATCGGCGTCGGAATAATGTGCCTGCTTGCCGCGGCTTTGCCTCTAGCGATGGTGGAGAGCCTTTTCACTTTTATGGGGATATAGCATCGGGGTCATTGGTACGAGTGCGTTGCCAGATCACTTTGGTTCCAGGCAGAAACCCATAGCGGGGCCATGGGCTTTGATGGACATTGAAGGACTGCTTGAGTTAGTCATCTCACACTTAGTAATTTTCTTGTGCTCATTTGGCAATTGATGTATACTCGGCTTCACGCTTGCCAATCGGCGGGCAATGTTGGGCTACTTTCCAGGAGAGATGGGAAAATGAAATTTGCTAATAGGACGGAGATTCTGTTCCGATTGGCTTTAGCAGTGGTGCCAGCTCCCGCAGCAATTGCGGATGCGCTCCTGCTGTTGAGCTTTGCGGATTTCTAAAATTGCGCGCGGCGAAAAAATAACAAGTTGATCCAAATCAAAAATTATTGGGAGAAATTTGAGTATGAAAAAGAAATGTTGGGCGGCGGTTGCGTTGTGTTTATTGGTGGCGGGATCGGTGAAGGCTGAGCAGATCAGCTTTTTAAGCTCCGATTCATTTGCTGGCGTGAATGGCGACACCAGCGGGTGGAGCACCGACGGAAACGTCGTAAACACCGGCGAGCAGAGCTACAGCCTGCTCGGCGGCAAGGCTACGGTTTCGGCTTATCAGGATGGGGCGACCACTTATTCGCTCGACGGCTCTACGCAGAATGTTTTGATCTCGCAGACGGGAACACGCGGGTTGGGGGTGTGGGATGATCCGAATTCTTCGATTCCGGTCGAAGGCGATGAGATCGATAACTTTGGCGGACATGAGACAATCGAAATCGATTTCACTTCTGATTACGCGATCAATTATGTCGAAGTGCGTTCGTTGTTCGATTCGACAACCACAAATCCGAATACTAATTACGTGGGCCAGCCGACCCCGCCCGAGCAGGCGATGATTGAATTCTATAACGGCAGCACGCTGGTCAAGACCCAGTTCCTTACCGGTAAAGATCTACTGGGCATCGGCGACGGCGAGCAGGATGTTACGTATACGACGCCGGTGATTGCCGATCGAATCGTATTTGCAGTGCCCACGTCGGCGGACTTGGGAATGACTTATACCGGGATGTACGATCCGTATATTTTTACGGATTATGCGCTAGCCCGGCTCGATGTAACGCCAACGGTCCCCCTGCCGCCGGCTGCCATCGCGGCATTGCCTCTGGGAGCTTTGGTCATGATTCGTAAAGCGATGAAGCGTCATTCATTGGACAGCGAAGTAATTGCGTAACATAAAGCGCATTCGAAAAATC
>DASXDR010000067.1:0-22539 GCA_036490535.1 Tepidisphaeraceae bacterium
GTGTTTATCCGTGTTCATCCGTGGTTTATTTTTCTTCCCATTGCTGTCCGACTTCGCGGATGATCAATCGCTGCGGATCAGAATTGACCGCGGCTTGCATGCGCTCGATGGGTTCGCCGGTCGGCTCATGCGATAAACGAAACGTCGAATGGTGCATGGGCAGGATGCGCTCGGCGCGGCAATCGTTCGCCATAGACAATGCTTGCTCCGGCGTCGCGTGAGCAGCAACATACGGGTTGTAGGCGCCGATGCCGAAGATGGCCAAATCAACCTTGGGGAGATCGGTGAAATTGTTGCAATGGGCGGTGTCGCCGGCGTAGAGGATTTTCTTTTTAGGCGATTCGATCAGGTAGGCGTTGTAGCCGCGATGGACATCGTAAAAGGTGCGGGCACCCCAGTGCTTGACCGGGCGAGCGGTGAGCGTGAGCGGGCCTAATTTGTGTTGGTCGCCCCATTTGAGTTCGGTAATTTGAGCGAAGCCCAGGTCGGCCAACAGATCACGAGTGTGATGGGCGGTAACTACGGGAATAGTTTTGGGCAGGCGATAGAGCGTTGGGCGATCGAGGTGATCGAAATGGGCGTGGGAAATTAAAATCAGATCGATCGGAGGAAGCTCGCTGATGTTGAGTGCTGGAGCGACCAGGCGTTTCGGCCCACCCGTGAAAATACCGAGGCCGAGACCTACGCGACTGGAGAAGACGGGATCGGTGAGAATGGTCGTGCCGTCGATGCGGAGGAGATTAGTAGCATGTCCAATCCACGCGGCGGCGAGCTGATGATTTTGCCAATTGGCGAGATTGGGTTTGTGCTTGGCGCGCAGCGGGGCAAAGTGCCCAGCGAGCGGGCGAAGTCGCCCGCGCGATCGGCCGAGGCGGTCGGCGAATCGCATGGCGAGTGGCTGACGTTTAGCGAAATCGGTGATGGTGCGCCAGGACATTGTTTGGAAAGATTATAGGCGAGGAAAGGAAGTTATCGCGCGGGTGACGAGCTTCCGCTTAGGAAATGCTTTGCGGAATTAAGCTTCGCGGTTGTGATTTTCTTCGCAAGCGCAAAGCGACAATTCCCAACAAACATGGCAGCAAAGTTGGCTCAGGCAAATAGGTGTAGCTGATATTGTCGTATCCCTCGAATCCACCAGGTGTGACCATAACTTGAAAACTGGTGATATTATATTGACTGGAACTGATTTGGAGATTGGAAGAGCCTATCGGAGAAGATACAGGCCCGGTTTGTTCTGCTACTAACGTTCCCGTTGAATCAAAACCTTCGAGGGTCACGTTTGCTGCAAATGCTTCCAAGGCGACATAATTGGCGGGTGCGTGCAGCGTACCAATAAATCCGAAGTTTGCTCCTTGACCGTCATTGGGTCCCCCTCCGGCCGTCAAGTAGTTACTCCCATCATATAAATCCAATGGATCACCATCTATGACAAAGCCAGTTCCTAGGGTCGAATAGGAAAACGTAATCCCGCTCAATGGATCAGTAAATGACGGAATGAGTGATTGGCCGGCGGTGTAGTTATCAAATGTCGCAGTTTTCGTGATCTGCGCGGTAGCTTCTACAGCTAAAACCATCCCTAATACTAAAACCACCCATCCATATCTCATACCCAACCTCTCTCTCACTGAAGAGACTTGTTCCTGCATTCATTATACGCGATGTCCACCGCACCGGCGGGAGACGGAGAGAAATTCGACAAAATAAGTTGTAAGTAACCGTCGAATATAGTCCCTCACGTTTAATAGCCGGGACTCAACGAGTTCCGGAATTCTTTGCCTTCCGGCGGTCGTTGACCGCCGGCTATTTTGGTTGACAGAGAATTCCTCCGTATGTGCGAAAAGAGATAGATTATTGCTGGAACCTACAGATGGCTATCCGGGGGCATCGCGATGGCCGGTATGTGGGTTTTGAGTATGATGCGGACATGTCGATCACCGAAAAACTCAAATCGTTGAACATCACGCTCGCTCCCGTGCCGGGACCGTTTGGGACTTATGTGCCGGCTCGGCGGAGTGGGAATCTGGTTTTTGTGGCGGGGCAGATTCCGCGGCGGGAGGGGAAGATTATCGCGACTGGGCCGGTGCCGTCGAAATGCTCCGTGGAGCTGGCGCGCGAGGCGGCGCGGCAATGTGTAATTAACGGCCTTTCCGCGGCGGCGACGCTGGGGGCGGACACGCTGGATAATATTGCCGGCGTGGTGCGCGTAGGGGCGTTTGTGAATTCGGATGATTCGTTTATCGAGCAATCGAAGGTAGCCGATGCGGGCTCTGAACTCTTGATTCAGATTTTTGGCGACGCCGGCAAACATGCCCGCGTCGCGGTGGGAACAAACACCCTGCCACAGGCGGCGAGCGTGGAGATTGAGTTTGTATTTGAGATGCGCTGAAGTCAGAAAAAAAGAATGCAACCACAGAGGCACAGAGACACAGAGGCCAACCTGGTCTGTTAAATCGATTGGCACAGCAAACCATCTGGAAGAATTTTTAACCGCAAAGGCACGAAGGGCGCTAAGAAGAAAATAGAAATGACATTTCTTCGCGGTCTTCGCGACTTTGCGGTTAAAAATTCTTATCTCAACATTCGCCTCACCGTACTACATACCAAGCGCGCCTCTGTGCTCTCTGTGCCTCTGTGGTTAATCTGAATTTTGGGAATCCCTTACAACCTGGCTATGATTAGAAACGATGATCAGGGCTGCGACGGTTCATGATGTGCCGCGGATTTGCGAGATAATCAACGCGCATGCGGAGCGCGGGCGGATGCTGTTTAAAAGCTATGCGCAGCTCTATGAGGACCTGCGCGATTTCGCGGTAGTGGAGAAAAATGGAGAAATCGTCGGCTGCTGCGCCCTGACGATTATCTGGGCTGATTTGGCCGAGGTGCGCTCGCTGGCTGTCGATGCGAAATTCATGGGCCAGGGCATCGGGCGAAAGCTCGTGGAGTGGGCCATCGAAGAAGCGCGAAGGCTCCATATTCGGCGACTCTTCGCCCTGACCTATGAGCAGGGATTTTTTAGCAAACTGGGTTTTGAGGTGGTGGAAAAGGATACATTGCCACTAAAGGTGTGGTCCGATTGCGTCCGGTGTCCAAAGCGCGACGGCTGTGACGAAATCGCCGTGGTACGGGTCCTGGACGATGTGATTGCGCCGGAGCTGCCGACGGCTGCGCCGACGCCGCGGGGAGTTTCGATACCAGTGCTGCCGGACATGGAATAGGGCGCAAATCGGTGAGCACAATTACCTTAATTTTACGAAAAGGGAGATTATTTCCTTGACACTTCTGGGATTGCGATACATTATTCTAAATTGGCGTTAATACATTTCGTATCACATAGTTTGACAAAGGGTTAGAACTATGCCGGAGTTGAGGAAGTTGGGACAAAAACACCCCGGCCGAAGTGGTTTTACATTAGTAGAACTGCTTGTGGTGATTGGGATTATCGCGCTGTTGATATCCATATTGCTACCTGCGCTCGCTTCGGCGCGGCGGCAGGCGATGTATGTCAAATGCGCGTCGAATTTACGCCAATGTTATCACGCGCTGACTATCTATGCGGCTTCCTACCGCGGTTTTGGGGTGCCGGTGCGCGTGGGGGGTGGCACGCCGGGGGCAAATAATGAGATCAGTGAAGCCAGCGGCGGAGCGTATTTCCTCAATGGAATCATGTGGGGACCGACTCAATCAGGATATACGGGGCCTAGCAATACCAATTCGCCCTATTGGCAGGAATTTCTGGCCCCCTTTCTGGGGACGGCCAAGGGTGGACATGGAGATCAAACCTCCGGCGCGGTGGGCAGCCTGACATCAGCGACGGCAATCCAGATCGCCAAAGCGAGCGTGTTCTGGTGCCCGTCGTGGAATCCGCCCGATGCGTTGGTGAGCAGCAGCCCGAATTATACGGGATATTGCATGAACTACATGGTTTCGGTGAAGCCAAGCCATCCGGCAACTGGAGATTTTACGAGCAGTTCATCGGGGCCTCCGTTTACAGGAACCGTGCCAGCCAACGAATGGTTCAATGTCGAAACCGACAGCACTCAGCATGTGGTTGTGGGGTGCGGGACATGGTATCAGCTTTCGTCGATCACTTATCCGAGCCAGCGATGTTTTCTCGCAGATGCTAGCTATAACCAATTGCTATGCTGGTCAAATCCGGTCCAGGGAGGATCGGGGCCTGTGAATCGACAGACCGGGACACCAATTCCGCCTCCACAGTGCGTGCTGAAGAGCGCTGCGGGTGATCCATTTAGCGGCGGAGCGGGAAATGCGGATGGGCAGAACGCATTTGATTGCTACCGCCATGGCGTGTATCCGAATGTGATTACCTATAACGGCGGGATGGCCTATTCCACGAGTGGCGGGAAAGTGGCTTACAACATTCTTTACTACGACGGACACGTGCAGCAATCGAACGATCGGGCGGATGCTTATCGGTCCGTACGCCTGCGCTATCCGGGATGACCCGATGCAGCAGGGTTTTAATAACCAGATCAATCAAAATAATTTTCGTTTTTTGAGGAGAGAGCGATGCAAAACGTTATCGGTGGACGTAAGCAGTTGAGCCTTCGTGGACACAAGCACGCACTTCTGGCGAGTGCAGTTGCCATGATGTGGGCAGGATCGGCTTTTGGGCAGACGACTACGCTTTATTACAATAAAAGCGGCGGCACGCTCTGGGATTTGGTGACCAAAGACTGGGCTACCACGCTGGGTGGGACGGATAAAAATCTCTGGACGCAAGGCGATATCGCTGATCTGGATGGCGGCACCATCAGCGTGGCGTCGGGGATTGATGTGCAAGTCGGGGGAATTATTTTCGACAGCACCAGCAGCGGTTCGGCAACCGCTCCGAACATCACAGTCAGCGGCGCTACCGGGCCGTGGGAATTGGATTTTGGCAGCAACAATTTCAACATCACGCAAAACACTACCGCCAAGCAATTCATTGCCGCTCCCATCGTCGGCACGGGGAATATGACAATCAACCTGACCAAGGCGGCCACCGCGGCCGATGGTTCGGCGATTGTACTCGCGGGGAATATGAGCGGCTTCACGGGCGAGATTACGCTCAACAATGCTTTTACCGCTCCCGCCGGCGGTTACACCGCTGCCAATTCTGCGACGCTGCATATCGACACCGGCCTGAGCGGCGGAACGATCAACCTGGATGAGTTTACGTCGTTGTATAACAGCAGCCAGGTGACAGGAGCCGGCACGGCGGGCGATCCATGGACCAATTCCACGGGCAAATCGCCCAATTATTACACGGTCTCCAACAACATCGAGCTTAATTACAACGCTGCCAACGAAAACGGCGCGACCAATGTGACCAACAACATCGGCGGCTCCAATGGCCCGACAGGAACATCAAAAGTCGAAGTTTTTAGCGGCGTGATCTCAAGCCCGATGGGCACCACCAAAGATGGACTGAATATTGTCTCGAACCTCGATATCGGCGGGGCGAGCAATCGCGGAACGATCGTACTGGCCAACCAGGAAACCTATAACGGCAGCACTATTGTTGGAGTACTGAACACCAATGGGATGGTTCAGTTTGCCGCAGAAAATGCGTTGCCTTCCAACACGGCACTGATCATCGGCACCGGCACCACCGCAATCGGCCCGACCGATCTCGATGGATATGACGAAACTGTTGCCTCTCTCTCCACGGGCACGACCAGCCCCACCGCGGCCAACGTGGGCAATATTTATAATCTCTCGGTTAACAGCTCGGCGCTGAGCTTTCAGCAGAATGTGAACAACAACGGCGTGCAGAATCCGAGCAACCAGTTCGTGACGCTTACTATCTCTCCCAACGCGACCACGAATACCGTATTCAATGGCGATATCGGCGACTCGAGCACCAGCGTTAATCCGTTGAATAACAATGCGCCGTATACCGGAAACACCACTGCGAACCGCAATATTGCCCTGGTCGTCAATGGGCCCAGCGGCGGAGGAACTCATACCCTGACCCTGGCGCCGCTCGGCTCCAGTGGCAATGAATACAACGGCGCCACCACGGTTAACGCCAACGCCACGTTGGTTCTCGGCAGAGTTACCACGGGAACGCCCGGCAGCGCTTACACAATTACTGGAACGGGCAATATCACCGTCGGCAATGGCGCGAGCCTCGCCAGTGCAGCAACTGTTTCGGGCACCTATGCCGGCGGGGCGGCGGGCATGATTATCCTGCAAAAAGGTTCTAGTTTCCTCCCCGGCGAGGCTGCCGTGAGCTCCGGCAGCGCTGCTCTATCCCCCAACAATACCGGCACACTCTCAACTTCCAATATCGAATGGGATTCCGGCGCGACCATGACCTTCGGTCTGGAAGGCACATCCAGCTTCGATTCAGTCAATCTGGTGAACAGCGACACTTCCGTCGGGACTCTTACGCTCGCCAATCCCACCAATGATGCTTCGCCCAACTACACGATCAATATTGATGGCGGGTTCCTCGTGCCGGGCACGTATCCTCTGGTTACCGGCAATATCAGCGGTGATCAGACCAACGCGGATCACACCTCGCAACTGATTAAGCTCAATACCAGCGGCATCGGGCCGGGACAATATAAATTGCTCGATCTGGGAAATGCCTTGGATTTGCAGGTGTCGGGAACAGCTTTGGTACTGCAGTGGGATCCGAGCGGCGGCGGTTTGGCCGGCGGATATGACGGAGATGTTCTCGAAGAAGGCGGCACCTGGGCGGATGGTTCTTCCTTTGTGAATCTTAATAACGGCAGCGAAGTTACCTGGAACAACAGTGGCTATACCGCTTATGACGTGCTGATCGGCAATGATCGCATGCAGGCTGGCGGCACGATCACGCTCGGCGAGAATATCACCATCGGCGGTGCGCTGCGCATCGGGCCAATCTATCCAGGTACCGTCGGTAATGATTATTATTACACGATCACCGATGGCGGCTCGGGTCATACGCTGACGCTGATGAACGGCGTGATTGTGAATACGGCCGGATCCACATCCCAGGGAGCACCCTCGGCGGTGATTGCAGCTCCTATCATGTTGGGAGCAAGCCAAAACTGGGAAATCGATCCTACCGAATATCTTGATGTGGAAGGATCGATCAATGGAGCGGGCTATACGCTGACCCTCATTGGAGCGGCTAATTCCACGAGCGGCGGAACGCTATTCCTCAATGCCCCAGGCTCCTTCGCTGGCCTGACCGTGGACGGCGGCTATGTCCTGCTGGGCAACGCTGGCGCGATTGGTAATGCCGCCATCACCCTCAACGGCGGCGGGCTGCAATACGCGGTCAGCACGACAGTGACCAACACGATTACGGTCGGCAGCAACGGCGGATCACTCGGTGCGACGCAGCAATCTGGAGGCGGAGCCGCTTACAATGTCACTTTCACGCAGCCCATTTCGGGCGGCACCAATTCGCTGAATCTCGTGGGAGCTGGCAACCTGACATTCAGCAGTGGAATTACCGCTGGCGCATTAACAGTGAATACCAGCAATACTGCCGGCTATGGTACGGTGGCGCTCAATGCCAATAACAGCCTGGGCGCTCTGAATATATCTGCCGGCAGCGTCACCATAGCCAGTGGAACAACCAACACGCTGGGAGCAATCAATGTCGCCAGCGGCACGCTCATGCTTAATGGAACCAACACCATTTCATCCCTGACCATCAGCGGCGGAACAGTCACCGCCAATTCGCCGGCAGCACTGGATAACGTGAACAACCCGGCCATCAATCTCGGACCCGTCACCGGTTCCACGGGCGGAACACTGATCATCCCCGGATTTTCCACTTTGGCGAACAACATCAATATCGGCACCAATGGAAGCGCCAGCGAATATCTGCAGGACACAGTGCCGCTGGCACTTTCGGGAAATATCAGCGGCTCGGGAAATATCCACCTGATTGGCCCGGACTTTACGATCTCCGGCACGAACACCAATACCAATTCCACGGATTTTGATACTGAAGGAATGACCGTGCACGCAACCAGCACCACGGCATTTGGCACCTCCACGCTGCTCGCCAACGCTGACGCCACGGTGGATGTGGAAACCAACGTGAGCGCCAACGATATTCGCGGCATCAAAACCACTGCGACCACTCCCACTACCCTCACCAAAACCGGTCCCGGCACGCTCACGCTCACCGGCACAGCCTCCACGGCAACCCTCGCGGGTTCGGCAGTGGTGATCAATCAGGGCGAGCTGGTGATGGAGCAATATCAGGAGCTGATGAGCAATGTTTCAGGCGCAGCCGCCTTGAATATCACCGCTAATGCCGGCACCACACTGGCTGCAGATTTTAACAGCAGCAGCACACGCACGGGTGGAGCTGTTACGCTCAACGGCGCCACCCTGATTCATGATGCAACCAGCACGGGGGACAGTTATTTCGCTGCCGGCAGCGCCAGCGATGTCTGGACTATCACCGGGAATTCTAAAATTGACGAAGCGACCAACGGTGTAACCAATAACGTCGTGCTTCGACTGACCAACCCGGTTGTCGTCACCAGTGGAGCGGTGCTGACGCTCGAATCCGACGACACCACGGACAATGTTGCTAACGACTCGCTGGTCTTCAGCGGTCCAGCGAATTTGACGGATACCGGCACGACGACCACGCCAGACACTTACAACACATTTGCCATTCAGTCCGGAGCCACGGTTGTCGAATCCGGGCCCGGTAACGTGCGGTTTGGCCAGACTACTTCACAGGGCATCGCTATCATCGGCCAGGGATCATCCAACGCTTCGCTGCCTAATAATGGCGAATCGGTCATGCGCCTGGGAGGCAATTTCTATATGACCGACAAAGCGGCGACCAACAACATAGTGACCTCGCTGGTGGTAGCAGGATCCGGGAGCCAGGGACTTCGCATCGAAGCGCCGATGAATGCGACCTATTCATCGGCCTCCACAGGTACGACTGGCTTGTTCGGGCTGGATTCATTTAATACCACCACTGGCAACGTCTATACGGTCTACTCGCCGAATCGCGCGATGGCTTTGTCGAGTCCGTACAACTATCTGGACATTAACAACACCATCACCAAGTCCATCACGCCTTCGGGCACGCTGACTCTGGCCGCGACGGATGCTGGCGGCGCAACCGGCGTTGTTAGCGGCGGACCGTCTAATCCCTGTGCCGTTTCACTGGCACTGACCAATGGCAGCGGAAGCGGCGGCACGCTGGCTTACCAGCTCGATCCCAGTCCAGGCAACGGATCGCTGGCCAATTTCGCTGGCGTAACCATCGAGCAGCAAAGCAGCGTATCGAGCGCGCAGGTGACGGCTCAATTGCTTGGAACCACGTTGCTCTCCAGCCTGACGATCAGTGGCGGCGCGAAGATGGATCTGCAGAGCAACGCGCTGGTTATTGATTCTGCTGCTGCTCCGCCCACAGCCACCATTGCCGGATATCTCACCAGCGCCTATGACAACGGCAACTGGGATGGCCCGGGCATTGGTTCGACGCATGTCGGGCTTCTGGCCGGCACGAGCATTGGCTATGTCGAAAATGATCGACTTCCACTGTTCAGTCAGCCGGAATACACCAATTTTGATGGGCAGACGGTCGATGCAAATGCCGATCTGGTCAAATACACCTGGATGGGAGATTTGAATCTGGATGGAGTCGTGGATTCAACGGACCTGGCCATGATGGGAGCACTCGGCAACGGCAACGTCGGCTGGATGGGCGGCGACCTGAATTATGACGGCAAAGTCAACTCAGACGACTGGAGCCTGCTCATGCTAGGCGATGCGGTGCAAAGCGGTCAGCTTACTTCCGCCATTCCCGAACCAAGTTTTGGGATGAGCCTATTGTTTCTCGCGCCCGCTCTGATTCGACGCAATCGGAGAAGCAACCCCGTCGGATGAAAGGAATGGGCGGTACAGGGCTCGAACCTGTGACCCCCAGCGTGTCATGCTAATTTAAGAATTGCCAAAAACCTCAAAAAAGCTCGGTAAATACAGTATATTCTTGCTTTATGTCGTTTGCAAGTGTTAGCCAGCAAAAGCGTGTTTTCGGTGTAATATCGGGGGTTATTGTGTCAAAGTGTGTCAAACGGCATACCCACGAAACTCTACTAGTGCCACCTCTATATGGACGACGATGGAATAGCCAATTTGCCGCTTTGGCAATTGAGGGTCCATTTTGGGTGCTTGAGTGCCCAATCGCTCTTCCTGGGCTATTCTCGAAGCAGAGAGCCGACCGGCGGCCAACTCTCGCCACTGATCACAACTCGCGGGTCTGCTCCCTGAAAGAAGTGTGACGGACCGTCACTCTGAAACCGGCGAATTTGTCCGACCGGAGCTGCCGACCAACTCGTTTTGGTGATTCTCGCGGCGCCAGGTATAGTTCCGTTGTAGTATCAACACACATAAATGTATGGATCGATTTTGGGCACGGAGGTAGATGAAATTGGATTGTTCAGCCGCACATTACTAAGCACTGCAGGACCGCTACGAAAGGTGATTGGCCGGTGGCATCCGACGAAGCATATAGCGAGTGGATCACCCGGAAACGGCGCATTGATCCGATCTTGCAAGCGCTGGGCTGGCCCAAGAGCGAAGGCTCTTTAACAGGCAATTGCCGAATCGAAGAATACGCGACAGATAATGGTCCGGCTGACTACGCACTCTGCTGTGATGCCCAAGTGCTCGGAGTCATTGAAGCGAAAAAACTTTCGCTCGGACCACAGAACGTACTCACCCAAGCCGAGCGCTATGCCCGGGGGATCAATAACAATTCCTTCAATTTTGATGGGCTTCGCGCTCCGTTCCTCTATTCCACCAACGGCGAAGTAATCTGGTTTCACGATGTCCGCCATCCTCTCAATCGCTCGCGGAAGATAGCCTGTTATCACACTCCGGCCGCGCTTCGGGAATTGCTGGAAAGAGATTTTGATGCGGCTAGCCAACTGCTCGCAGCAACACCCAATAACCACCCCCGGCTTCGCCCCTATCAAATTGAGGCCAACACCGCCGTAGAACAGGCAATCGCCAACCGCCGCCGTGAATTGCTGCTCGCGATGGCCACCGGTACCGGCAAGACCTTCACCCTGGTCAATCAGATTTATCGCCTGATGAAAGCCGGCGTCGCTCGCCGCGTGCTATTTCTGGTTGATCGTCGAGCCCTTGCCGCACAGGCGGTCCGAGCCTTCAAAAGTTTTGAGCCGGAGCCCGCCCTCAAATTCGATCAGATTTACGAGCTTTACAGCCAGCGATTCAAACGGGAAGACTTCGAGGAAGCCGAGGGTTTTGACCCCACGGTATTACCAGCGAACTATCTGCTCGATCCCCAGCCCGGCCACGCCTTCGTCTATGTCTGCACGATCCAGCGCATGGCCATGAACCTATTCGGCCGGCAAGTCGCCGCCAAAGCCTACGGCGAACTCGAATCAGGCGACGAAGACGCCGACCGGCTGGACATCCCTATCCACGCCTTCGACTTGATCGTCGCCGACGAATGCCATCGCGGTTACACCGGCCAGGAACTCTCGGTCTGGCGGGATACGCTCAATTATTTTGATGCCATCCGTATCGGCCTTACCGCCACGCCGGCCGTCCATACAACCAGCTATTTCGGTGCTCCCGTCTATCGCTACGAATACGAACGCGCAGTCCGTGAGGGATACCTAGTCGATTACGACGTCGTAAAGGTCAATTCCGACGTCCGGCTCCGTGGAATCTTCCTAAACGAAGGCGAACAGGTAGGCATCATCGATACCGACAACGGCGCCGAGCAACTGGATTTGCTCGAAGATGAGCGCCAATTTGAACCCCAGGAAGTCGAGCGCAAAGTCACCAGCCCGGATTCCAACCGTAAAATCGTCGAAGCCTTGCGAGATCACTGCGCCCAACACGAGCAGCGCTATGGCCGTTTTCCCAAAACCCTCATTTTCGCTGATAACGACCTTCCCCACCGTTCCCACGCCGACCAGCTCATCCAGGTTTGCCGGGACGTCTTCGGCCGGGGCGACGCCTTCGTCCAGAAAATCACCGGCCGTGTAGATCGCCCCCTCCAGCGCATCCGCGAATTCCGCAATCGCCAGAATCCCGGCATCGTCGTCTCCGTCGATCTCATGTCCACCGGCGTTGATATTCCCGATCTGGAAATCATCGTCTTCCTCCGCCCCGTGCAATCCCGCATCCTCTTCGAACAGATGCTCGGTCGCGGCACCCGCAAGGGCGAGAAATTCCCCGACAAATCCCATTTCACTGTCTTCGACTGCTTCGGCGGCACATTGATCGAAAGATTCAAACAAGCCACCGCCATCACCGCCGATCCGCCCGCCGGCCCTTCCCGCACCATCCAGGAGATCATCGAAGACATCTGGAACAACCGCGACCGCCGTTACAACACCGGTTGCCTCATCAAACGCCTTCAGCGCATCGACAAGGAAATGGCCGGCGAAGCCCGCGATCTTTTTAAACCTTATATCGCCGATGGCGACGTGGCCGCCTACGCCCGGGCACTAACCGATCTCTTGAACCGCCGCTTCACTGACACAATGAAATTGCTCCGCGATCCGGAATTCCAAAAACTGCTGGTCGAATATCCCCGCAAGAAAGACACCTTCCTCGTCGCCATCGGCACCCAGGACACGGTCACAACCGAATGGCTTCTCCGCGACGGTGCCGGCAAAGAGGTGAAGCCCGAAGATTACCTCGCCATGTTCGCCCGATTCGTCACCGAAAACCCCGCCAAGATCGACGCCATCAGCATCCTGCTCGACCGCCCGCGCGACTGGTCCACCGCCGCGCTGACCGAGCTTCGCAGCAAACTCAAAGAGACGCGCGAGCGCTTCACGCCCGAATTACTTCAGCGTGCCCATGAAGTGCATTATCGCAAGGCACTAGTGGACATCATCAGCATGGTCAAACACGCCGCCCGTGATGCCGAGCCGCTGCTCACCGCCCAGCAGCGTGTTGGCCGCGCTTTTGACAAACTGACCGCTGGCAAAATATTTACGGCGGCGCAGCAACAGTGGCTGGGCCGAATCCGGGCTCACCTAATTGAAAATCTTTCGATTGATCGGGACGATTTCGATGTGGCGCCAGTGTTAGAGCGCTCGGGCGGTTGGACAGCGGCGGATAAAGCATTCAATGGAAATCTTGCGCCATTGTTGCGCGAGGTAAACGAGGCAATGGCTGCGTAGGATTGCCTTAATTAGAAAAATAAAAGAATGGGACCATTTACCGGAAAACCACTAAGTTCTGTAACTCTCGAAGATATTGCCCGCATTGTCGGCGACAAGGTGCCGGAAGGTCTTCACCTCGAATACAAGCGAGAGCTCCTACTTGATCAGCCTGACAAAAAGAAAGAACTCCTCCGCGATCTCTCTGCATTTGCCAATGCCGAAGGTGGCTTGATAGTTTTCGGCGTGGATGAGGAACGTGACGCACAAGGCCAGCCGACGAGTTTGCCAAAAACTGCGCATGGGTTTACCCACCCAAACGCCCCGACGCTAATTCAAATTATTGAGCAACTAATCAAAGATGGAATTGACGAAAGGCTCCCCGGCTACGAAATGCACTTTCTTTCGCTTCCGTCAGGAAAGATTATTTTGCTGGTGCGCATTCCGGCGAGTCTACGCGCACCCCATATGGTAACTCTCGGTGGAGATAGACGCTTCTATATGCGCACTAACAGTGGGAAAGCGGATATGAGCACAGCACAGGTTCGGGATGTTGCGCTGCGAATGGAATCGCTCGTGGAGCGGGTACAATCGTTCATTCGCCAACGAATTGAAAAATGCCTGGCGACGACTAAGGGTCCCTTTGCAATCCTCCATGTCCTTCCACTCTTGCGCCGGCCTGGAATCTTGGATGTGACCAATGAAGCTGTAATCCAGCGCATACGAGAATTACCTTTATTAGGTAATAGCGGCGTTACACACTGCCTTGAAGGGCTGAAATGCCATAGCGATACGAACACTGACGGTCGCGAACACACAATTTTCTTTCGCGACGGGGCAGCAGAGTTTCTTGACCAGTATCATTTTGGTAACGAGAACGGCATGAAATATCTTGCTTGCCGACAATTCGAGCAGATGCTATTCAAACAGTTCGAAAATGCGCTCGCGCTTTACCGCGAAGGGCGCATTCAACCGCCAATTCTTGTAGCTCTATCGCTGGTCCGATGTTCGGATTGCACGATAGCTTACCAACATTTTTCTCGCATGATGAACGTTCGATGTACAGAAAACGAGGTCTTTACAGATCCATTGGTACTGACGGAAATACCCAACGATATTCCCCATGCAATGCGGCCGCTCCTCGATTTTGTTTGGAATGCTTTCGGTCATGCGCGATGCATGGGGTATGACTCTACCGGCAAATACATAGGATATCGTTGAGATAAAGATGACTGACATCGTCCAAAAACTCTGGGGTTTCTGCCACACGCTTCGACACGATGGCGTGGATTATGGCGACTACATTGAGCAGATCACCTATTTGCTCTTCATCAAAATGGCCAATGAGCGCGGCATCGAATTGCCCAAGGGATGCGACTGGCCAACCCTCGCCGAGAAATCCGGTACGGAACTGGTCGATCACTATACCGATTTGCTTCGCAAGCTCGGTCAGCAGCCGGGCATTCTCGGCGACATTTACGCCAAGAGCCAAAACCGCTTCAACAATCCCGTTAATCTCAAGCGTTTGATCAGTCTCATTGCGGAAACCGATTGGACCAGCCTTGATGTGGACGTAAAGGCGCAGGCGTATGAGGGCCTGCTCGAAAAAGCCGCCAGCGAAGGGAAGAAAGGCGCCGGCCAATATTTCACGCCGCGCATCCTGATCCAATCCATCGTCCGCTGCATGAAACCCGATCCGCGCGTTCGGCCAGACTTCACGATCTGCGATCCCGCTTGCGGCACGGGCGGTTTCCTCGTCGCCGCCTATGAATGGCTCATGCACGCAACCAAGGGCGGCGCCCTCGAGCGCGACATCGCCCGCCGGATCAAAAAAACCGTCTACTATGGCCAGGAACTCGTCGAGCGCCCCCGCCGCCTCGCCCTGATGAATCTTTATCTCCATGGCATCGAACCCCGCATCGTCCTGGGCGACACGATCTACGAAGCCCCATCTTCCGACCGCTTCGATGTCATCCTCACCAATCCCCCCTTCGGCACCAAAGGCGCCAACCAAGCCCCCAACCGCGAAGATTTCACCATCGAAACCAGCAACAAGCAGCTCAATTTCCTCCAGCACATTCTCACCGTCCTCAAGCCCGGCGGCCGCGCCGCCGTCGTCCTGCCCGACAACTGCCTCTTCGCCGACCAGGCCGGCGAAGTCTTCAAAATCCTCTGCGAAGATTGTGATCTTCACACCGTCCTCCGCCTGCCCCGCGGCACATTCACGCCCTACAGCCAGGGCGTCAAAGCCAACGTCGTCTTTTTCACCAGGGGCTACTCCACCGAACAAGTCTGGATTTACGACGCGCGCTCCAACGTCCCCGGCATCACCAAAAAAGATCGTCCCCTCACTGCCGAATATTTCGCCGAATTCGAAAAATGCTTTGGCTCCGATCCCAACGGCAAATCCAAACGCAAAGAAGGCGATTCCCCCGCCGGCAACAAAGGCTATCTCGGTGGCGACCGCTGGCATCGCTTCTCACTGTCCGAAGTCAAAAGCCGTGATTTCAAGCTCGATAGCTTCAAATGGCTCAAGGATGACAGCTTGGAAGATGCCGATGAATTACCCCCGCCGGAAGAACTGGCCACGGATGCGATTAGCCAATTAGAAGGGGCGGTCGAGGAACTCAACGCAGTGCTTGCGCTACTGGAAAACAGTAACGGGGCGCGAGTATGAGCATCCGTGCTCGTATTGAAGACGCGATGGTTCTTTTCGCCATTGGTCGTCTAGAGGCAGCATTGCTATGCACATTAACTGCCGTTGCTGCGTCCTCGCGAAGGCGGCGACCAATTGGAACGCCATCGGTCCTGCGTCCAGGTCGCGCCATGGGAGACGGCGAAGCATTCGAGGCGTTTTTGAAAGAAGAAATGGTGCGAATCTGTAATGTGGTGAACTTTTTCGTTCAGTATCGGGGCAGTATGCATCGCTTAGAACATATTTTCTATAAATGGATGCGATGTGATCTTGCGCATGAAGCCCAGCTTCCCATTGATATTGCTTTCCAAGAAGATCCGGAGCCGAATTCATTTCGGCTGGAAGTGCGCTCGGACGGTGTACTGGTCTTATCGCAAGGATGGCTAGATGGACTTGCTAACGCCGTCATACAAGCTCCTGAAAATTCTGACCAATTTGGTTCACCTGCCATGGCCCCGGCTTCGATTTATCTTTCCAAAATCGATGTGACGTTGAGAAAAGTCCCAGAGATGGGGAGCACGTCTCAATGACGATGGAAGCGAACATAGGAGGGTTACTAGAAGGATGGGCGGAAGTCACCATCGCGGAAGTAACAGCCGATGTTCAGATCGGCTTTGCCTCTGGACAAAAAGATGTGGCTGGGGGCTTAGCGCAACTCCGCATGAACAATGTTGGGGAGGAAGGGCAGCTTGTATTAGACTTAATTCGAAAAGTACCGCCCAGTCTGGCACGTCCGCATCATTTATTGAAACCGGGCGACTCAATTGTTTGCACAACCAACAGCGGAAAGCTCGTTGGCAAATGCGCCCTCTTTGATCTTTCCAGCACCTACACCTTCAGCAACCATTTAACTCGGTTACGGCCGCATACCCATGCAATCGACCCCTATTTCCTTCGCTGGAACCTGTGGTTGCTATGGCGATCTGGCGTATATGAGGAATCGTGTCGAAACTGGGTTAATCAATCGACACTGCCGAGGGAAGCCCTCATAGCCGCTAATTTCCTCCTGCCGCCTCTGGCCGAGCAAAAGCGAATCGTGGCGAAGGTGGAGGAATTGCTGGCCCGGGTGAACGCGGCCCGCCAGCGACTGGCCAAGGCCGTGCCAATCCTCAAACGCTTCCGCCAATCCGTCCTCGCCGCCGCCTGCTCCGGCCAACTCACCACCCACTGGCGCGAATCAAATCAAGCGGAGCCATGGGTAAGTATATCTCTGGGCGAAGTAGTCGAGATCATCGGTGGTAGCCAGCCAGCGAAAGATCACTTTGTTTACAAACCGGAACCGGGTTATGTGCGATTGATTCAGATTCGTGATTACAAATCAGACGATCATCTAACGTTTGTGCCACGTAAACTCGCGCGCCGCTTCTGCACTGGCACGGATGTAATGATCGGCCGTTATGGACCGCCGTTGTTTCAGATTCTGCGCGGATTGGAGGGCGCATATAACGTTGCGCTGATGAAAGCAGTCCCACGAAATCCGCGTAACCTTCTGAATAGTTTTCTGTTTGTTCTCTTACAAGAGCCAAAGTTGCGCCAGGACGTAATCCACT
Source organism: Tepidisphaeraceae bacterium (assembly GCA_036490535.1). Lineage (GTDB taxonomy): Bacteria > Planctomycetota > Phycisphaerae > Tepidisphaerales > Tepidisphaeraceae > DASXDR01. Next base: position 17,379 of record DASXDR010000067.1, read on the forward strand.
TTTCTGAGCGAACGGTTGGTCAGGATGGTGTGCGAAAGGATTTGTTGGAAGCTTATGAAGTTCGCGTTCCACCTGGGAACGAACAGCACGAAATCGTCCGCCGCGTCGAATCCCTCTTCGCCCTCGCGGACAAAATCGAAGCCCGCATCCAAGCCGCCACGGACCGCGTCGAAAAAATCACCCAGGCAATACTGGCCAAAGCCTTTCGCGGCGAGCTTGTCCCCACCGAAGCCGAACTCGCCCGCCAAGAACGCCGCGAATACGAGCCGGCATCTGTACTGTTGGATCGGATCAAAAATTCCACTGAGCTTTCCCCTCCGGCAAAAGCCAAACGATCTCGCCGGGCCACCAACGATGAGACGGCAGTAGTAACCGAGCCGAAGCTTTCCAGTGGCGCTTATCTCAAGCGTGGAACTGTCGCAGCGTACGCCATCAATCGGTTGCACATGCGGCTGCAATTCGAGCGGGTGCAACTCGAAAAACTTTTATATCTCGCGGAGACGCACATCGGATTGAATTTGGAAGGTCGCCCAGTTCGGCAAAAACTCGGGCCTCTCGATCCCTATATCTACAAACTCGAAAGCCTGGCTAAAGGCAAGCAATGGTTTTTCGCCAAAGGCCGCAAGGGAGAAGCCACTCAATATCTGCCTGGCCAAAAGATCCGAGAGCAGCTTGAGTGGGTCCCGCGCATTTTGGGAAAGCATCAGAAGGAATTTGATCGGCTGCTCGATAAGTTCGAGAAAATGGACACTGAGCAGGCCGAACTTTTTGCCACCGTCTTTGCGGCTTGGAATGATTTTCTCATTGACGGCGTTAAGCCCACTGATGAGCAAATCATTAAAGAAGTTCGTGAGAATTGGCATGCTGCCAAACAGAGGTTCACGCCAGATCGTTTGCAAACCTGTATAGATTGGATTCGCAAACATGATTTCATCCCGCGCGGCGCCGGCCCCAGAACGATCGCGGCAGCTACATAATTAAAGCGAGTTTTCGAAGTCTAGTGGAAAGGGACGAATGGTTCGTTTTTTGTGACGGACCGTCACAAACCGCGTTCCTGAGCTGAAAACATGGATTTGTGACGGACCGTCACACTAATCTGGGCGATGGCGCTTCCTCAGGACGCCCTTTGGGTTCTGGCTCAACATAAACATTTGCTATAGGAATCTCCTTCACAAGTGCATTTGTGCATGTGCGTCTTCTTCTTTGCCCTACTCTGGAGCGGGGTAAAGCATGTTCACTCACTCATAACGCAGTCCTTCAATCGGATCGAGACGTGAAGCTTTCCAAGCGGGATAATATCCGAAAATAATTCCGACCGTCACTGAAACCGCGACGGCGGCGACGATGGCGGGGATGGAGGGCATGGTCGGCCATTGAAGCAAGGCTTGTAGCGTAAGTGACGCGCCTCGACCGAGCAGGATGCCGGTGATTCCGCCGGCTAGAGCAGAGCGCTATTTGTTGTAGCGGCGTGGTCGCTTCAGCGACCACAGAAAACCTTAAGTAAACGATATAGTTACGCTATACGAATACGCGCACCGCTCTAAGCAGAGCAAACGCGAATCAGGTGATGCTCCGCCAGCGCAGCAGCAATCTCGAACATCCAGCAAAGGCCGAATGTGAGTGCGAGAAACCATACCATCGCCGCTCCCGAATTCGACGATGGGCTGACCCGCTCCATATGGGAAATCTTACGGAATCACTATACCGGGTCAAAGTTGGTTAAGTGGGCTACAGCGGCGATTCTTGCTAAGGACTGCAATTGCTTTTTCGATCGTTATCCCCTCCTAGAACAGGCCTACCTACCGCACATGCTTCATTGTACCTTGAGGGAGGCAGTGAAGTGACGGTCCGTCACAAAAGGGGCGTTTATAGTGCAAAAACGCGGTTTTTGTGACGGGTCGTCAAACTCCAAAGGGATGTTGGGACCCAATCGTGCAGTGAAGCAATTATTTCAGGGCACCAAGGTAGCTGATCTTGACGAAGTCGAGGTCATTGGAGCTGCCGCGAGAATCGGGTGTGAGTTCGAGGACGCCGTTATTGATATTGATGGTTGTGGCGGCGGCGACGAAAGGGCGTTTTATGATTGCTTTACCAGTTAGGATGAGCGAGCTGTTGGCGTCAACCTGATAGGTGTTGGTCGAGTTGGACGGATCGCCGGCGACGAGTTTGATGCGGTATCGGCCATTGGGCAGTGAGATTTGCCAGTTGGGCGAGCCGCCGGTGCCCAGGACGTTGAAGGTGTCGTGACGGGCGTCTTTTACCGGGGTGCGTGTGACGGCGCTGGCGGTATTGTTGGTGCTCCAGCCGTAGGTGAAGCCGTTGCCGCGAGAACCAAAGACTAGGCCTGTGTCCTGGAGATATCCTTCGAAGACCGGGCCGCCGGCCGGTTCGAAGTTAATGCCGACGCCCTTGGCAAATGGGTTGGGGGCTCCCGGCGGAGCAACGGCGCTAACGATCGTGGCGGTGGCGCGAGAGTTCTTCAGACTCGCATTGGTTGGGTCGCTGAGGGACAGAACGAATGTTTTGTCAGCGGAATACTTTTTCGATCCTTTAACCGGAACGCTAACCGTCTCAGATTTTGCACCGGCTGCGAAGGAGAGTTGACCGCTGACGGCTTGAAATTTTGTACCCGCTTTGGCTGTGCCGCCGACCGTGGAAAATTTAACCGTGGAGGGGGAAGTCAGGTTCCCGGAGCGCGTGACTGTAAATTCGAAATCTGTCTTGCCTGTGATGACGTTAGTGTTGCGAATGCCGCTGACGGCGAGCGTGGGGAGCGCGGGGCTCTTGGCATTGGTGCCGGTGGCGGCGGCGCCGGCGAAGAGGACCGGGACGGGACCGGTTGCGTCCGAAACGTACGTGGTGACGGTGGCGCTGTTGTCGGAGAGATACGGATCGGTGTCGGGATTGGCGAACACGGAGGCGGAATCGGTAATGGAGCCCGCGGCGGTGGGCTTGATGGTAATGTTCACGGTGGCTGATGCGCCACTGGCGAGATCGCCCAGGTCCGCAGAGACCGTCCCGGGGGTCGAGGAATTGATTGTGCCTTGGCTTGCGGTGGCGGAGACAAACGTCATGCCAGCGGGCAGAGCGTCGTTGAAATTCAGGTCGCTGGCGGTGTCGGGGCCGTAGTTGTTTACGGTGAAGCTGTAAGTGTAATCCTGTCCGACTGTCACCCAGCCAAATTCGACAGGGAGACCGATAGGAATATTGGCGCTGTTGCTGACGCTTGTCGTTGAGGCTCCGCTGGATGACCCAGTGCTGATCGGCGCGCTGATGGGGAAGAAGTACCGACTTGAGTCGGACGTGAGCACGACTTCCGCGCCGGTAGCGCCTGTTACGGGCGTGGAGACGATGGCGTTGTCATTGTTGTAGTTGGAATCGATGGAATCGCAGGAAACCCAGACGCTGTTGTCGGCCGGTCCGTATTGGGTTGCCTTGGCGATAATCGTGACGGTGGCGGTTGCGCCGTTGGCGAGGCTGGGTAGCGTGAGATTGATGTTGGTGGGGTCGGTGATGTCGAGCGTTCCCTCGCTGCCGGTAGCGGAGACGAATGTCAGATTGCTGGGGAGATAGTCGTCGAAGGTGACGCCGGTCGCAGGGCCGGGGCCGTTGTTGCTGATGGTCGCGGTATAGGTGACAAGCGAGCCGTCGACAGCATACGGCGTGCTGGCGGCGAGGGAGACGGCGACATCGCTGGGCTGCTGAAGTACGACACTGGCAGTTCCGTCGCTGGAGTTGGCGCTGACCAGGTCCTGCTCGCCATCGCCGATAAAATCATCGACGGCGACACCCACCGGTGTGCTGCCGACCGGGATGTCGAGTGGCGCTGCGAAGGTTCCGTCGCCGTTGCCGGGAATGACTGTGAGGCTGTCGTCGGCGGTGTTGGCGGTGACGATATCGAGGTTGCCGTCCTCGTTGACATCGTCGAGGAAGAGTGACGAGGGGGATTGATCGAGCTGGATGGTCCTCGGCGCGGCGAACGTGCCGGCACCGGTGGTGTAGGTATAGCCATCGGCTCCGGGCACGGTGACTGTGATGCTATTTTGCAGAAGGACTTCGACGGTATTCTGGCCAGGGAGCGTGACGGCGATGTCCTCGGCGCCGTCGTTGTTAAAATCACCCGAGGCGATTGACGAAGCGCTGGCGCCAACGGAGTAGGATGACGGCGCGGCGAAGGTTCCGTCGCCGTTGCCGGCGAAGACCTCAACCATGCCGGTGCTGGGATCGAGTGCCGCCACGTCGGTGTTGCCTGATTGGGTGAATGTGTCGGCGACAACGCCGCCAGAGAAATTGCCGCGAGCCACGAGATGTGGTGCCGAGAATGCGCCCCCGCCGTTGCCGAGAAGGACGTATAAGCCGTTGGAACCGGCGACGGCGACGTCGAGATTTCCGTCATTGTCAAAATCACCTACGGCGACGAACATCGGCCCGGTTCCGGGCGACTCGACGTGGATATTGCGCGGAGTTCCGAAGGTTCCCAAGGCGTTGCCGTCATTGTCGGCCTGGCCGAGGAGGATGCTGATATCGCCGCTGCCTGCGTCGGCGGTGACGATGTCGTCGACGCCATCGTTGTTGAAATCGCCGGTGGCGAGAGACGTGGGATCTGCGCCGGTGCGGAATTCGCTTGGAACGGCAAACGTGCCGTCGCCATTGCCGAGTAGTATGGCGACACTGTTGTTGCTGCCCTGAGCGATGGCCATATCCTCGTTGCCGTCCTGGTCGAAATCATCAGTGACGACGGCCGTGGGCGTAGGGCCAGCGGCGACGGACGCGGACGGCAGGTACGCCGGGGCGATCGCAGACGACAGGCAAAGCCGCGCTTCGAGGGCTTCAAGGGGGAGCGGCAAACGAAGTCGGCGGGTGTGGTTCAGACGGTCAAATGACGTGGACGAATGCTGGGACATAATCACTCCCTCTTTCAATATGCGTTGAGGCATCCCGCGCCGCATAAAGATTCGGCTTGTATTATAAGGTAAATGCTGATGTCGTCGAGAGGAGTCGTCATGATTTGGTAATGTATTGGCAGGAGACTGTTGTTTGGCCGAAGCGGGTTCGATTTGATTTCTTCACTCAACTCCGGAGTTATCCATGCGGTATTTTTGTGGGATCTTTGCAGCGGCGATTTTGACCGCCCTGCCTTGCAGTTGGGCGGCGCCGGCGG